>JAUNRY010000057.1:317-10543 GCA_030539475.1 Bacteroidia bacterium
CCAAACAACGCGGTTTCCCTCAACGTGTTCAATCCGGGAGAAATAGCCTCCACGGCAGGAACATCGGGCGTGGTGTACGGCGTACTGGGCGAAGTAAATTACGACCCACTCTCGCGCGTAAACACTTTTGCGCATGTGAACCATACGCCGCAAAATCCGAGGTTGGGTGTGCTGCTCTGCATAAACGGAACGGGAATTCTGAATTCATGGATTAAGCGGAATTTCATTCAGTCGGGATTGAGCTACAACGATATGAACGAGCTTGCCGCGAAATCCGTCATCGGCTCAAAAAGCATTTCGGTGATTCCTTTCGGCAACGGAGCAGAACGGGTGTTGGAAAACAAAAATCCGGGATGTTCCGTTCACGGCATCAATTTCAATATCCACAACATTTCAGATGTGGTTCGTGCCTCGCAGGAAGGCATCGTATTTTCGTTCAACTACGGAATGGAAATTATGAAACAAATGGGAATGAGCATACGCGTAATTCGCGCCGGAAACGCCAATATGTTCCTAAGCCCCGTGTTCCGGCAAACGCTGGCGGGCGTTACCGGAGCCACCATCGAGCTGTTCGATACCGATGGCGCGGCAGGCGCGGCAAAAGCCGCCGGAATGGGTGTTGGTATTTATTCTTCCAACGAAGAAGCATTTGCGTCGCTGAAAAAAATAGCTGCCGTTAAACCGGACCTATCCCGGGCGCAAGCCTACGAAGATGCCTATCAACAATGGAAATCATATCTATAAACAATCATAAAACAATGGAAACAAAAAAAGAATTTTTCCCCGGAATCGGGAAAATCGAATTTGAAGGAAAAGAAAGCAAAAACCCGCTGGCATTCCGTTACTACGATGCCGAAAAAGAGGTTTACGGCCGCAAAATGAAAGACTGGTTCAAATTTTCAATGGCGTACTGGCATACGCTTTGCGCCGAATCGAGCGATCCGTTTGGCGAGAAAACCAAGGATTTCGCGTGGAACAACGGTGAAAGCGCCATTGAAAAGGCCAAAAAGAAACTTGATGCCGGATTTGAGTTTATGCAGAAAATGGGAATTGAATATTTCTGCTTTCACGATATTGATCTGATTGAAGAAGGCAACTTCATCGAGGAATACGAATCGAACCTGAAACAAATTGTAGCCTACGCCAAGCAACGAATGGCCGAAACCGGCATCAAGCTACTTTGGGGAACGGCTAACGTTTTCAGCCACAAACGCTATATGAACGGTGCGGCCACCAACCCCGACTTCGACAGCGTGGCTTATGCCGCCACTCAAATCAAAAACGCGTTGGATGCCACCATCGAACTCGGCGGCGAAAACTACGTGTTCTGGGGCGGCCGCGAAGGGTATATGAGCCTTCTCAATACCGATATGAAACGCGAAAAGGAACACCTGGCGATGATGCTGGGTAAAGCGCGCGATTATGCTCGTTCCAAAGGCTTTAAAGGAAACTTTTTCATAGAACCCAAACCCATGGAACCCACCAAGCATCAATACGATACGGATGCCGAAACGGTTATCGGATTTCTGCGTGCAAATAACCTCGACAACGATTTCAAACTGAACGTGGAAGTAAACCATGCTACACTGGCCGGACACACTTTCGAACACGACCTGCAATGCGCGGTGGATGCCGGGCTGCTGGGCTCTATCGATGCCAACCGGGGCGATTACCAGAACGGTTGGGATACCGACCAGTTTCCCATCGATTTGTACGAACTCACACAGGCAATGCTTGTCATTCTCAAAGGCGGCGGATTACAGGGCGGCGGCACAAATTTCGACGCTAAAACCCGCCGCAATTCCACCGATTTGGAGGATATCTTCATCGCGCACATTGCCGGAATGGATGCATTTGCCCGTGCATTGGAAGCCGCGGCGGGTATTTTGGAAGAATCGCCTTACAGGCAAATGCTGGCGAACAGATACGCTTCATTCGACAGCGGCAAGGGAAAAGAGTTTGAAGAAGGCCGGTTATCGCTGGAAGATATGCGCGAATATGCTCTCTCGTTAGGAAAAGAACCGACTCAGATAAGCGGCAAACAGGAACTTTACGAAGCAATTGTAAATATGTATATTTAGCGGAATGAATACGATAGAGCCAAGACAGTCGACAAAAAATTTTCAGACTAAAAAATTATAGAAAAGATACAAATTTGAAGATAAAAGCTACTAAGATTAACCATAAAAAATGAGGTTTGTGAAATTAACAGAAATCCTTATTTCCAATATGGTTAATGCTATGAGGAGCAAAACTTTTTCGTACCTCATAATTTTTTATATGTTTCATTCTTTTTTTGAAACTTTCTATTCATCTAACAGTCTTTGTTCTTGATTCTTTTGCCTAATAATTTATAAATAAATGAACTACAACAAAACATACATTTTTGGGATTACACTGGTGGCAACGCTGGGAGGTTTACTATTCGGTTATGATACGGCCGTAATATCGGGAGCCGAAAAATCGATTGAAGCATATTTAATCAGGCCGTTAGGATTGAGTTCTCTCATTCACGGAGCCACGGTATCAAGCGCACTTATAGGATGTATTATCGGTGGAATCTTATCGGGAGTATTTTCAAACCGATTCGGCCGGAAGAAAACATTGCTCATTGCCGCTGTTTTGTTTTTTATATCGGCTTTAGGTTCGGGTTTTCCCGAAACATTTTTCTTCACCAAAGGCGAATCCTCTCTCGCATTGCTGCTGACATTTAATTTCTACCGCGTTATCGGAGGAATAGGTGTTGGGCTGGCTTCGGCCGTTTCGCCGATGTATATCAGTGAAATAGCTCCTGCCGATATTCGTGGTCGATTGGTTTCGTTTAACCAGTTCGCCATTATCTTTGGTATGCTGGTGGTGTATTTTGTGAATTGGGGCATCGCATTGGGACAAAGTATCGAGTGGATAAACGATTTGGGATGGCGATACATGTTCGCGTCGGAAGCTGTTCCTGCGGCTTTGTTCGGCATTCTGTTGTTTTTGGTTCCCGAAACGCCGCGTTACCTGGTATTATCGAATCGCGACGAAAAAGCGCTGTCGGTTTTGAATAAGATTAATATCGATAAATTGAGAGCAAAAGCCATCTTTTCCGATATTAAACAATCCATTGGGCGGGTTACGGAACGGTCGAGCGTTTTCGCGTACGGAAAAGTGGTTATCATTATCGGAATCCTGTTATCGGTGTTTCAGCAGTTTGTGGGAATAAATGTGGCGTTGTATTATGCGCCGCGTATTTTTGAGAGCATGGGTGCGGCCAAAGACGCGTCGATGCTGCAAACCATCATTATGGGATTTGTGAATGTGGTGTTTACCGTGGTGGCTATTCTTATGGTAGATAAATGGGGCAGAAAGCCGCTACTCATTACCGGCTCCATTGGTATGGCACTGGGGATGTTCGCCATTTCGTGGTTGTCTTATAACGAAATTATCGGTATCAGCACGTTGGTATTTATCATTGTTTATACCGCGTCGTTTATGATGTCGTGGGGCCCTATTTGCTGGGTTTTGATATCGGAAATATTCCCGAACAAAATCCGAGGACAGGCGGTGGCCATTGCCGTGGCGGCACAATGGACTGCCAATTACCTGATCTCTTCTACCTATCCGGCCATGATGGAATACAGCGGAGCATTAACCTACGGTTTCTACGGATTAATGGCTGTTCTTTCTGCTCTTTTCGTATGGAAAATGGTTCCGGAAACCAAAGGAAAGTCGTTGGAAGAGATGGAGAAGTTGTGGAGGAAGTAAGATTATGATGTATAAAAACATTGAATGGATTTTCCGGCATATAAGAGTTTTTTCCGATTTTGTTCTTGGCAAACAAAAAATATTGTAACTTTGCATCCACAAAATTAATCGGGGTGTAGCACAGTTGGCTAGCGCGCCACGTTCGGGACGTGGAGGTCGGATGTTCGAGTCATCTCACCCCGACAAAAAACAAGAAAGTAATCCATAACTTTCTTGTTTTTTGTTTAAAGGCCATGCGATATTCATAGTTTTAAATATCCTTTCAACGCTTCCACATATTCCCCAAAAGCTTTCACGCCCGCAGGTGTTATTTTGCAAACCGTGCGGGTTCGTTTTCCGGCAAATCCCCGCTCCACTTCAATATAGCCCGCTTCGTTCAGCTTATCGATTTGCACGCTCAGGTTTCCCGATGTCGATTTTGTGGTGTCTTTCAGGTAAACAAAATCGGCTTCTTCCACCGAAATGAGTATCGACATTATGGCTAACCGAAGTTCGGAATGAAGTAAAGGGTTGAGTTCCTTAAACATTTTTCCGCCCTTTCCAATTCAAAATATGTCCGGGAATAACCATCATTACCAGAAATATAAGTGCGAACACAAGAATAACCTCGTATCCTTTCACAATCAAACACAAATAGGAAAGTATGATTCCTGCGAATCCCGAAAAAATCAGCGGTTTAAACTGAATTATCAATCCGGTAATGGCTGTACCGATTCCCATTAATAAAATCACAATAAATAAAATCGGTAAAGACCATAGGAACATTGCAGAGGTTGAAACAACCAAACTTGCTACTCCGAACGCAATCCATACGTAGGCGATAATTTTATCGATGTATGTTTTTACGCCTTTTTCTTGCTTTCTCAGCGCCCACATCATTGCCGGATAACCGATGACGGGAATGAGAAACCACAAATAGTTCCATTGCGGGTTTCCCGTTGTAGAAAACAGATACCAAACCAATACCGAAACCACGATGGTGGCGTAGCCCCAAATAAGGAACGGAATGCCGTTGCCTTTTTCCAATTTTTGTTGTGTGTTGCGAATCATTTGCGAGATGAGTTCTAAACTCTCTTTCTCGTTGAGTTGTTTTTCTTCCATTTTGTTCGTTTTTTTGAGGATGAATAATTGAGTTTATGAATCGATTCAGGTGCAAATATAAATCAGTTTATAATATAAACCATATTTTTGTCAAAAAAACTTTTGAATTTAACTTTGTTTAGTAAACATGGCTATTCGCGAGGGGATTCTTTTAGAATAGGAATTTCGCGTTTCACGCTCTGGCTCAATGAGATCATGGTTTCTGTGGCTACAACTCCCGCAATTTCCTGAATTTTATTATTCAATAAATCCATGAGGTGTTCGTTGTCTTTGGCGTAAAGCTTAACAAGAAGGGTGTAGGGGCCTGTGGTAAAGTGACATTCGGTAACTTCGGGGATTTTTTCGAATTCGGGAATCACGTTTTTGTACATGGAGCCTTTTTCGAGCTTTACACCGATATAAGCGCTGGCGGCATATCCGAGAATTTTGGGGTTTACGTGGTAGCCCGAACCGGTGATGACGTTGTTCTCTATCATGCGCTGAACGCGCTGATGAATGGCTGCACGCGATACTCCGCATTGGTCGGCGACGTCTCTGAATGGAATGCGGGCGTTCTGCGAAATAATCTCAAGTATTTGTCTGTCTAATTTGTCTATTTTTTCCATGGGAATTTATTTTAAATAATAGGCCAAAGATAGAGAAAAAGTTATAATAAAATAGCATTTTGTGAAGTTATTTTAATAAAACGGGTGTTTTTAACACGAAATTGGGTTGAAATAATGATTATCTTTTACAAAAAGTAAATCAAAAAGTATTTTTTCTGATTAAAAACTCCGCGAATTCCAAATCGAAAGGCGTGGTGATTTTTATGTTTCTTTCGTCTCCCTGCACCAGTTTTATCTGCATGCCATTGTCTTCGGCAACCGATGCATCGTCGGTAAATTCCTCGCGATAAGGAATTTCATAGGCGTTTTTCAGCAAATCGGCCGGAAAAACCTGCGGAGTTTGTACTATGCGAATCCGGGCACGATCGAAAGTTTTATTTTCGTATCCGTGCATGAGGCGAACACTGTTTTTCTCTTCGATAACGGGAATTACTCCGCACCTAAAATCGAAAGCTTCGCGGTAACACCGTTCAATTACTTCTTTGGTTACAAACGGCCGGGCTGCATCGTGAATACCCACAATTTCGTCTTCCGAAATTTCTGCCAATCCGTTTTTCACGGATCGAAACCGCGTTTCGCCACCATAGACAACGGTGTGCGGAAGCTGAAAATTGTGCCTCCGGCAGAGTTCGCTCCAGAAATTGTGAAATTCTTCCGGCAGAACAACCACAATACGCATTCTGTAATCGAAATCATAAAAAGCCTCAATGGTTCGCATGAGCATGGGTTTTCCGCCGATAGGCTGAAATTGCTTGGGAATTTCTCCACCGGCACGTAATCCTTTGCCACCGGCCACGATAACTACGCTGAAATGTTGTTCGGGAACCATGGCCTAATCTATTTTATCCAGAATTTTTTGTAATTCTGTGTCGGTTTTCGTGAGTTTTTCTTTGCAGAATGCAATGAGTTCCGACGCCCGTTTCACTTTCTCTGTGAGCGCGTCCACATCCAATTGCCCCGATTCTATTGCCGAAACAATTTCTTCGAGTTCTTGTTTTGCCTGCGAGTAGGTGAGTGCTAATTCTTCCATTATTTTAGTTGTTTTCTGAGTCTTTTTTTATCACAAACCGGGCGATTGCCGAATAATTGGTTATCATAAGAAACCCAGTGATTAGGGTTATAATTTTAATTGCCCATGCAACATAATCCGTTAAAATCTGATTTTCTACCATGCCCGATATACCGTTTTGATTTTTCACCAGCAGCTTAAAAAGAAAAAACACGTGTGTAATAAACTCCGGCAACTGCTTGACAATTAGGAATAATCCGATAACGATAACGGACAATTTTATGAGGTTTAGGAAGCTAATGGGCTGTAAGGTAATATTATCGCCATCAAATCCTTTGTCTAATTTCAGCAGGTTTATAATTAAATCGGGTTTGAAAATAAGCGCAGAAAAAATGGCAGCAATAATCAGCAGCACTGCAAAGGCAACCACCAGGCTAATAACCGGAACGGTTTTAATAAAGACGAGAAAACTTGGAATCTGATAAAAAACGATGGTTACCAGAAAATACAATCCCGCAATTTTAAGGATGATTCTGAAAAGGTCTTTTTTTGTCATCGGGTTTGTTGTTTTTTAGTTTTTAGTGTGTGTTCTGCAATTTCAATGGCTCGTTGCAGTTTTTCTTCTAATAGTTGTGTTGAAGGCAATTGTGTTATATACTCGGCAACTTTTATTTGGTCTGATTGGTCTAATTGTAAGTATTTTATTTGTTCGGGCGATTTTTCGCTGCACAAAATTAATCCCACAGGTTTGTTTTCGTCTGCGCGCTGTTCGTTATGTTCAAGCCAACGCAAATAAAGTTCCATTTGTCCTTTGTCGGCAGCCTTGAATTTGCGAAGTTTCAAATCGATAGCTACCAGGCAGCGCAGCCCGCGATGATAAAAGAGCAAATCGATGCGGTGGTCTTCGTTGTCAATTACAATGCGTTTTTGGCGCGACAAAAAAGCGAAATCCGACCCCAATTCTACGATAAAATTCTGCAAATTAGCCAAAATGGCAGATTCTAAATCCTTTTCGGAGTATGTATTGTGCAGGCCCAGAAAATCAAGAAAATAAGGATCGCGAAATGCAAGGTCGGGTGTCATTTGCTTTTCGGTTTTGAGTAATTGCAAATCGTTGATGATGGTTTCCTCCGGTTTGCGGCTAATGGCGGTACGCTCGTAAAGCATACTGTCCACGCGTTCTTTCAGCGTTCGCACCGACCATCGCTCGTGGGCACAGAGCTGGATGTAAAACTCGCGCTTTACGTTATTTTCAATATAGATGAGTTGACGAATATGTGTCCATGTCAATTGTCTACTCACTGCGTAGACAATTTCCTCGTCCGGAAATAATTCGTTGAACTTCATAAAATGATGAAGATTCGGCTTGGAAAATCCGGCGCCGTACAAATCCGAGAGTTGCTTGCTCAATTCGGCAACAATGGCTTTTCCGTAATCTGCCCTGGCATTATTCAGGATATCCTGATTAATTTGTTTGCCTATATTCCAGTAAAGTAGCGTGAGTTCGCTGTTCACGGACATTGCTACGCGCTGGCGGGCATTATCGATAAGCGAGACAATAGCGTTGAGCAACTGATTATTGGGTAGATTTTTCATTTGCTTGGTAAACGTTTTATTGTTGATTGAACTCTTCCATCCGCAAAAATGGTTTCTATAACATCGGTTTGCGATACTTCTTTTGCCGATTTAATAATTTTTCCGTTTTTCAACGTGAGTGTGTAACCGCGTTTCAGCACATTTTCGGGTGAAACCATGCGGATGTATTGGCTTTTTTCGGATACAAAATGTTTTTCTGCTTGCAGCAATCGGCCGGTTTGGTGTTTCAGAATTACCGATAATTGTTGTACGGCAGAAAGCTCGGAGTGAACAAAAAGATTGGATGAGTGAATCATTCGTCGCGATATTTCATCCAATCTATTTTGTGCCGTTTGCATTATTTGCTCACTTTTGTCCACCAAACGTTGCTGTAAATTCATCAATTCCACCAAGGTTTCCGATGCCCGTGAAATAAGAAATTCCGCTACCGCGGTAGGGGTTTTCGCGCGTGTGTGAGAAACGGCATCAACAACGGTAACATCGCGTTCGTGCCCGATTCCGCTGAGGATGGGAAGTGGAAATTGAGCGCAATTTGTGGCCAGCAGGTAAGAGTCGAAACAGCTTAAATCGGAAGATGAGCCGCCTCCGCGAATAATGGCAACGGCATCAAAATTCTCCTTGTACTCGTAAATCTTCTCCAGTGCGGAAATAACCGATGCTTCGCTCCGTTCGCCTTGCATAATGGCTGGAAACAGCTTGGTGTAGAACGCAAATCCATACGCGTTATTTGTGAGCTGATCGCAAAAATCTTCGTAACCGGCGGCCGTGGGAGAAGAAATAACGGCAATTCTGTTGGTTAATGCCGGCAACGTCAATTCCTTGTTGAGCGTGAGCACGCCTTCTTCCTCCAATTGCTTGAGGATTAGTTGGCGGTTTCGGGCTAACTCGCCTATGGTAAACGACGGATCGATATCCACCACCGAAAGCGAATAACCGTAAAGTTCGTGAAACTCAACCTGTACACGCGCCAAAACGCTCAACCCCGATACAAATGGCTGTCCGGTTTCGGTTTCAAAATAAGCGGCGAGTATGGAGTAGGTGTTCGACCAAATGGTTGCACGCGCACGCGCGACTATGTGTTGATTTTTAGCGTCTTTCTCAATAAATTCAAAATAACAATGTCCGTTTTGGTTTCGGCGAACATCGCTTGTTTCTGCCCGAACCCAATACGTGTCGGGCAGATGATCGCGAATGGCATCGCGCACCTGGAGGTTGAGTTCGGATAAGGAAAACGATATTTCGGACATAAGACAATTTACAATTTAAAGCGCACAGTTTTTTGCCGGTAGGGCGATTTGAAAACGAAATGAACGAATTTATTGGCCTTTCTTATTTCCTGCGGAATGGAAACGGCGAGTGATTCACTTTCAAAATTGAATTGGGAAATCAGGTTTCCCGATTCATCCAGCAGGTTTAGCCGATAAGCATCGAACGAAAAATCGGGTTCGGCGAGTGTTATCAAGAAATCATTTTTAGCCGGGCGGGTAATGGAAAAATATTTTTCGTTAACCGTTTTTTCGTTTACGTTCAATTTCTTCAACACTTCATTCATTGCCTTGCCAAAATCGGGGATTCCATATCCGTAAACCGAGTCGGGACGGTTGTATTGGTGTGCCGAATGTTTTACAATGTCCATAATTTCAGCGCGGTTCATTTCGGGATTTATCGACCACAACGAAGCCACCAGTCCCGCCAAAAAAGGCGACGAGAGCGACGTGCCGTTCGTAAAATCAACCAAGCCGTTATAACCGATGGTTATTGTGCCTCTGCCCACCGAAACAACGTCGGGTTTCACGCGGTTATCAGCCGTGTATCCTTTTGAACTGAACGATGCTATGACGCTGTCTGTACCAACGGCTCCTACCGTTAGCGCATTTTTTGCATCGGCGGGCGTGGAGATTTTTTGCCACGGTTTGTTTCCTTCGTTTCCGGCGCTGGTAACCAAAATCATTCCTTTTTCGTAGGCTTTATCGCTGGCAAGTGTCATGAAGGCGGTTTTCCCGTCGAGATCTTCGTGTGTGTAATTCAGGCTTTTATCATCGAAGCTTATGTATCCTAAGGAGGTGTTTACCAGGTCCACCCCCACGCTGTCGGCATGTTCAATAGCCCGCACCCAATAGTCTTCTTCCACCGGAAACTCGCTCAATACATCTTCGGAGCGAAGCAGG
>JAUNRY010000058.1 GCA_030539475.1 Bacteroidia bacterium
AATAAAGCTGGGTTAAGGATGTGCTTATCCTGTTTGCAATAACTACACGTGTTATTTTTACTTCGGCAATTATCCCGCGAAGCATTTCGTTGTATTTATTTGTAGAAATTCCGTATCCCATCGCTTCAGTAAAATTCTCAGTGGTAAAATTACTGTTTTTTTGTTTGTTCACAAAATCCGTTCCATCAAAAAAGCCGCAAGGCTAAATCCTTACGGCTCTTCTGCGGTTTTCAAATAGTATTTAACGATGTATCTTTACAATACGCCTTGCGCCATCATGGCATCGGCTACTTTCATAAAGCCGGCAATGTTTGCGCCTTTCACGTAGTTGATGTAATCATTTTCTTTTCCGTGTGCCACGCATTGGTCGTGAATGTCGCTCATGATTTGATGCAGCCATTTGTCCACTTCTTCGTTTGTCCACGAAATGTGCATGGCGTTCTGTGTCATTTCCAGTCCCGAACACGCAACGCCGCCCGCATTCACGGCCTTTCCGGGGCCGAAAAGTATTTTGTTTTCCACAAAGAAATCAACGGCTTCTGCCGTGCAACCCATGTTGGAAACTTCAGCAACCAGTATAACGCCGTTTTCTTTCAGTTTTTTTGCGTCTTCCAAGTTCAGTTCGTTTTGGATGGCGCACGGCAACGCTATATCTACTTTGCATTCCCACGGTTTTTTGCCCGGGAAGAATTTCGCGTTCGGATATTCTTCGGCATAGGGTGCAACCACATCGTTGCCCGAGTTGCGAAGTTCCAGCATATACTCGAATTTGTCGGGCGAGTTGATGCCGTTTTCGTCGTAAATATATCCGTCGGGCCCCGAAATGGCAACCACCTTGGCGCCCAGTTCGGTAGCTTTCATGGCGGCTCCCCACGCAACGTTTCCGAAACCGGAAATAGCCACCGTTTTGTCTTTGATGTCGATATTGTGCGTTTGGCACATCTGATGAACAAAATACAACGCGCCAAATCCGGTAGCTTCGGGACGAAGGCGCGAACCGCCGAATGAACGGCCTTTTCCGGTAAATGTTCCCGTATGTTCGCGGGCCAGTTTTTTGTACATGCCGAACATGTAGCCTACTTCGCGGCCGCCCACGCCTATATCGCCGGCGGGAACATCGGTATCGGGGCCGATATTTCGCCACAATTCAGTTACGAATGCCTGGCAAAAACGCATGATTTCGGCTTCGGAGCGTCCTTTTGGCGCGAAATCCGAACCGCCTTTGCCGCCGCCCATCGGCAAGGTGGTGAGCGCGTTTTTAAATGTTTGTTCGAATCCTAAAAATTTAAGAGACGATAAGGTAACAGAGGGGTGAAAGCGAATTCCGCCTTTGTACGGGCCAATGGCGCCATTGAACTGAACGCGGTAACCGATGTTTACGTGAACTTTTCCGTTATCGTCCACCCAAGGCACCCGGAACGTGAAAACGCGGTCGGGTTCAACAATTCTTTCTACTATTCCCGCTTTTTCAAATTCGGGATGTTGGTTGTAAACTTCTTCAATGGAAGTTAAAACTTCTTTTACAGCCTGAAGATATTCGGCTTCGCCCGGATGCTTCGCCTCCAATTGTGTCATTATGTCATTTACTTTCATAATATAAAGTGTGTTTTAAAGTGATTCGCTTGACAAAGGTAAGTATTAAATTGATACTTTATTGCTTTTTCAAAGAAAAAATACAGAAAAAATGAAAAAAATAATTCACGGCAATCTGTCGATTTCATTTTCCTAATAATCAGTAGTATAAGAAGGGCGGAAATAGCCATCAAAAAGATTCGAAATCCGGAGTTTTATGGAATAAAATTCAATAAATATTTTACTCTGCTTACAATTTTATATTATAAAGAAATGGTTGTTTACATGCTTTGTATTGCCGGGATTCAAAGTTAAATTTGTATTTTTGTAAGTAAATATCGAAAAAAACAGCAATGGGAAAAAATAAATTATCGAAGTTTGCCGATATGGCTACTTATCCAAACGTTTTTCAATACACCTTCGATACGTTGCAAAGAGAAAATTTTCCCCTGAAAGGGAAATGGAAATCAGGTTATTTCAGAAACGATAATCCGGTTGTTCTTGAGCTCGGATGCGGGAAAGGCGAATACACGGTGGGGTTGGCACAACTGTTTCCCGAAAAAAATTTCATCGGCATCGATATAAAAGGAGCGCGCATGTGGTCGGGCGCCAAACAGGCGTTGAATGAAAATCTGGCAAATGTTGCTTTTCTACGCACCCACATCGAACTTATCCATCATTTTTTTGCCGAAAACGAAGTCTCGGAAATATGGATTACTTTTCCTGACCCGCAGATGTCTAAAACCAACAAACGGCTTACCTCCACCCGGTTTATGAAAACGTACAGTCAGATTTTGGCGGATAACGGCCTTGTTCACCTGAAAACCGACAGCAACTTCCTCTACATCTACACCAAAGCCATGATAGAAGAAAATAACCTGACGGTTTTAACGGATACCGACGATTTGTATCAATCGGGAATGGACGATAAAATAGTAAATATTCAGACTTTCTATGAACAACAATGGCGTGCTCGTGGTTTGAACATCAAATATATCCAATTTTTGTGTCCGAAAAACCGCATCTGGGCAGAACCCGATGTTGAAATTGAAAAAGATGAGTATAGAAGTTTTGGGAGAAATGCAGCCCCCTCCGGCTCCCCCGAAAGGGGAGAGCGGCAGCGGGCTTCCAATAATTAAAAAGTAATCAATAATTTACAATAAAATCACTATCCCAATCCTCCCCTTTTGGGGGAGTTAGTGGGGGCTTTAATATTATGTCAATATACCCACAATTAATCATCGACGCGCTCAAAAACGTGCGCTACCCGGGAACGGGACAAGACATCGTTTCTGCCGGAATGGTGGAAGACGACATCCGCATCGACGGAATGAAAGTGAGCTTTTCGCTCATCACCGAACGCCAGAACGACCCGTTCATAAAATCGCTCGTAAAAATGGCGGAACAGGCAATCTTAACGTACGCTGATCCCGATATTCAGATAAAAGGAAACATTTCGGTGAAATCGAAGCAGGCGCCGCGTCCCGCCTTGCCCGATTTGTTGCCCGGCGTAAAAAACATTGTTGCCGTGGCCTCGGGAAAAGGCGGCGTGGGCAAAAGCACGGTTTGTACCAACCTCGCTATCGCGCTGGCGCAAAAAGGCTACAAAGTAGGGTTGCTCGATGCCGATATTTTCGGGCCATCGGTTCCCAAAATGCTCGGCGTGGAAGATGCGTCCGTTTATACCGAAAAAATTGAAGGCCGCGACTTGATTATTCCCGTTGAAAATTATGGCGTTAAGATGCTCTCCATCGGTTTCTTTGTGAAAAAAGAAGACGCTGTGGTTTGGCGAGGCGCCATGGCGAGCAACGCGTTGAAACAATTGATTTCCGATGCCGATTGGGGCGAGTTGGATTATTTGCTTATCGATTTTCCGCCCGGCACAAGCGATATTCACCTCACGTTGGTACAAACCGTTCCCATTGCCGGAGCCGTAATCGTGAGCACGCCGCAGGAAGTGGCGTTGGCCGATGCGCGCAAAGGAATCAGTATGTTCACGGGCGATAAGGTGAATGTGCCCATCCTCGGATTGGTGGAAAATATGGCGTGGTTCACGCCTGCCGAACTGCCCGAAAACAAATATTATATTTTTGGAAAAGACGGTTGCAAACGGTTGGCAGAACAAAGCGGATACGCGTTGTTGGGGCAAATTCCCATCGTGCAAACCATTCGCGAAGGCGGCGACGACGGACAACCCGTGGCGCTCAACCAAAACAGCATTACCGGAATGGCTTTTGCCGAATTGGCCGATAATGTAATTGAAGCAGTTGACAAACGCAACAAGGAATTACCGAAAACGGGGATTGTGGAGATAACGAGGAAATAACCGACTTTGCAAAAGTTATAGCATTGATTTAATCCCTTATCTTGCGGATAGGGACATCGATTTTGTATGCAAAATCTTTATTATCAAAAAAGAAAATTTACGATGCTACGCACGGAAACAATACTGGCGTCGGGAGAATGCGCCTTGCGGTCTTAAACCGCATGGCGCGTACGGAAAATGGCGCAATTTTTCAATTAACCAACCTTTGATACACTTTCAAAAAACAACAATGACAAAACGTAAACGCAACAAATCTGGATGTGTCTTTTTCATCCTTCTCGCAATCATCGTGCTTGCCGTCGCCATCTTCACCAACCCCGATGCGCAAGCGCACAAAGAAGCATTGAAAGCAAAATCCAACGCCATTATGGACGAAATTGTGGCTGAGCGAAACGATGCGCTCAGCGCCACGGCATGGCAATTGGCGGGAACCCGGCTGCTCAACGAATTCATCGAAACCAACCTTACGGTGGACAACTACTACCTGTTTTCCGTTCCCAAGGTAAATTGGGACGGAAAATCCTATCCCGTGGGTGTTGGCGCGTTTGGTTACGTGTACATCACCAACGAGTTGAATAAGGAAGTGGTGCAGCCCATCATTGATGATATGGAAGAGAAAATCTCCAATACGTTGCCCGATATTCTGAAACAATTTCAATTGAATTAATATGCTCCATCCACTCCGGCAGTTCCTTTTCTGCCCCAAATGCGGCTCGAAAAACTTTCTCGAAAACAACGAAAAATCGAAAAAGTGTTCCCATTGCGCATTCACTTATTATTTCAATTCATCGGCGGCGGTGGTAGCGGTTATCGAAAACGCCGAAGGCGAAATTTTGGTGGCCACACGCGCCAAAGACCCCGCCAAAGACACGCTGGATTTGTCCGGCGGTTTTATCGACATGCACGAAACCGCCGAAGAAGCCGTATGCCGCGAAGTTCACGAAGAAACCGGCCTGTTAATAACTTCGGCAGAATACCTTTTCTCCATTCCGAATATTTACGTATATTCGGGCTTTGAAGTGCATACGGTGGATATGTTTTTCCGATGCAAAGCAAATGATTTCAGCGTGTTAAAGGCGCAGGACGACGTGTCGGGGCTGCAATTTGTCGCGCGAAACAAACTCAATCCCGCCGATTTCGGGTTAATGTCGATTCGTAAAGGAATTGAAAAAATCTCAAAAGAAGTTAGAATGTAAGAAATTAGAAATTAGAAGAGAAAACTCCGTGTCGCTCAGTGCTGCCTCTGTGTTTCTCTGTGTAATGAACCAAATATGAAAAAAACAATTTTCCTGTTATTGTTTGCCGTTGCAACACACATCGCAATGGCTCAGCGAACAGCTTACCACCATCAGCCCGAAAAGCTTTTCAACCAAGGCAAAGAAATGTTTCTGGAAGGAAACTACACCGGCGCGCAGGATTTGCTATCGCAATTTGTAACCGAAAGCAACGACCGTTTTCTTACGGAAGAAGCCAACTACATGGTGGCGGTTTCGTCCTTTCACAAAGGGGTGGAAAACAGCGGCAGCGTTATGAAAGCGTTTCTGGATGAGCATCCCGAAAGCATCCATCACCATCAGGTGAAATTTCTGATCGGTTCGTATCACTTCGACGAAAAAGACTGGAAGCTCGCCAAATTCTGGTTCGACCAGGCCGATTTGGATTACCTGAAACCATCCGAACAGGAAGATTTCAGTTTCCGCAACGCCTACGCCAACCTGCAACTCGGCAGCAAAGACGAAGCCTACCGGCTTTTCGGATTGCTTTCGCAAAACAGCCGAAAATACCGCGAGGCCGGGAATTTCTACACCGGCTACATCGATTACACCAACGGTAATTACGAGGCCGCTTTGCGCCGGTTCGAAGGCCTGCGCAACCATCCCGAATTCGGGGAACAGGTGGCGTTTTATTCCGCTCAATCCACCTTCTTCAACAACAGGTTGGATGAAGCCATCCGGCTTGCGGAATCGTTCCTGAGCACTTATCCGCGCAGCGAGCACGCCGCCGAAATGTATCGGGTGCTGGGAAACAGCCACTACCGTCAGGGCCGGGCCGCGAGCGCCATTCCTTTTTACGAAAATTATTTTGCCCGGGCCGGCAAACCGCTTCGAGGCGATGCCTACTTCATGGGGCTTTCTTACGCGGAATCCGGAAAATTGAACGATGCCGTACAAATGTTTCAGCGAGCGGTGGGCGAGAGAGACGCGCTGACGCAAAATGCACAATTGCAAATCGGGCAAACCTATTTGAAACTCAACCGGAAACAACAGGCACAAATGGCTTTCGAAGCAGCATCGCGCGATAATTTCGACCCGCAGGTGCGCGAAACCGCCATGTTTAATTACGCGTTGCTGGCGCACGAAACCAACTTCTCGGTTTTCAGCGAATCCATCACCCTGTTCGAGAATTTTCTCACGGAATTTCCCAATTCACAATACACCGATCAGGTAAACGATATTCTTGCCGAAACCTTCTTAACCACAAAAGATTACAACGCGGCGCTGGCTGCCATCAACCGCATTGCCCGTCCCGGGCGCCGCATTCTGGAAGCCAAGCAGATGGTGCTTTTTCAGTTGGGAGCGCAGGAATTTATCAACGGGAACATGAACGCGGCCGTTCAGCATTTCAACAACAGCATTGCCGTGGGCAACTACGACGCCAAAGCTCGCAACAACGCCTATTACTGGCGCGGCGAAGCCTATTATCGCATGGCAAATTACACGGGTGCGGCATCCGATTTCCAGACGTTCACGCAAAATGCCTCGGCAGCCGATGAAAACTATGCCATGGGTTGGTACAACCTGGGCTATACACGGTTCAAGCAAAATCAATACGCGTCGGCGGTAACCGCTTTTCAGCGGTATATTTCTGCCGAAACCAACAAGAACAGAGCCGAATTTGCCGACGCGCACAACCGCATTGGCGACAGTTACTACTACAACCGCAGCTTTGCCGAAGCCGAACGTTTTTACAACTCGGCGGCGAGCATCAATCCCGCGGCAGCCGATTACGCGGCTTATCAAAAAGCTTTCGTGATGGGCCTGCAACGCAACTATCAGGGGAAGATAAACGCGCTGGACGATTTGATGCGCCGCTATCCCAACTCGCAGTATTTCGACGACGCGCTCTACGAAAAAAGCCGCGCCCTGGTGATGATGGCTCGCGATAACGAAGCCATAAACGTGTTGCAGCAGCTTGTTTCAAGTTATCCCAACAGCCCGTTGGCAAGTCAGGCGGGCGTGCAGTTGGGGCAATTGTATTACAACGCCGGAAATTATCAGCAAAGTATATCGGCTTACAAAAACGTGATATCGAGATTTCCCGGCACCGACGATTCCAGGACGGCGCTCCTGTCGCTCGAAACCGTTTACAGCGAACTCAACGATATTCAGTCGTACGTGAATTATGCCAACTCCCTGCCCGGCGGAATGCGGATAACGGTTTCCCGGCAAGATTCACTCACCTACCTGGCAGCCGAAAGCGTGTATATGCGCGGTTCGAAAGCCGAGGCCGAATCGGCCATGCAGCGTTACCTGCAAAGTTATCCCAACGGAGCTTATAATACCGATGCCAACTACTACCTGGGCGTTATGGCCGACGAGAAAGGCAACAAGCAGCAGGCGGCCACCCATTTCAGAAGGGTGGTGGAAGCCAACAGCGCGAAATTCATGGACGATGCGCTTATTTACGTGGCAGCTATCGAGTACAACAACGGAAACCTGAATCAGGCGCTGGCCGATTATTCCCGGCTGGCCAATTCGGCCCGAAACCTGAGCAACCAGCAAGCGGGGCAACTGGGGGTTCTTCGCACGCAGTACCGGCTCAACAGCTTTCACGAAGCATCGCGCGCCGCAACCGCTTTGCTGGCAGCCACCAACCTGTCGCCCGAAGTAACCGCCGAGGCACGATACCTGCGCGGAAAATCGCTGCAACAGGTAAACGAAACAGACCAAGCGATGGAAGATTTCCAATCGCTGGCGCAAGATACGCGCAGCGTTTACGGGGCAGAAGCGCAGTATATTTTGGCCGATACGTATTACCGGTGGAAATCGTACGACCGGGCAGAATCGCAGGTGAAATCGTTTATGCAGGCCGGAACGCCGCATCAGTACTGGATGGCGCGCGCGCTCATCGTTTTGTCGGATACGTACAAAGCCAAAGGCGATGATTTTCAGGCGCGCCAATACCTCGAAAGCCTCAAAAATAACTACCAAGGCTCCGAAACCGATATTCAGGAAATGATTAACGAAAGATTAAATTAATTCTCTCACGCAGATATGCGCAGAGTTAATTCGCAAATATACGCTAATGTATCGATTATTAAATGAACGAAAACGAAATATCCTATATCATAAGAGGTGCTATTTTCAAAATATATAACTCGCTCGGTCCCGGTTTACTCGAATCTACGTATGAAAATATTCTTACTTATGAATTGAGAAAAGCAGGATTGGATGTTAAAGCACAAGTCGGATTGCCTTTGGTATATGAAGAAATTCGTTTGGATGTGGGATATAGAATTGATTTACTGGTTGAAGATAAGGTGATTGTTGAATTAAAGTCAGTAGAAGAACTGAATGAAGTGTATTATAAACAGCTTCTGACGTATTTGCGCTTAACGGAATTGAAATTGGGATTATTGGTCAATTTTAAAACAACGGACATAACAAAATCCATAAAACGAATTGTAAACAAACTGTAAAATAAAAATCTGCGATTATCTGCGGGTTAAATCTGCGGTAATCTGCGTGAAACATACACAATATGAAAAAATATATTTTAGTAGCTGCACTGTTAATTTCCACGGGAGTTTTTGCTCAAACGCAAGACTCCTTGCTGCGCCGGCAAATGGAGCTGGAGCGCGAATTCAACCCCACGCTCCAGGATGCCAACAAGATAAACTCGTTGCCCTCCGTTCCGCAACCTACGGTAACGAAAGCCAATACCGGCTATTCGTCGTGGGCGGGCAGAACCACGCCTCCGCTGGAAATTGCCATTCCGCAGCCCACCGATATTATGACGGACATCCCTTTCAGCCTCAAAAAAGGATACATATCGCTGGGCGCGGGCAATTACGCCAACATTGACGGCGCGCTGGGTTACCGCCTTATCGAGAACGAAAAGAGCAGCCTCGCGTTTAATTTCCTGCACAATTCGTCCAACGGCGATGTCGATTACGTGCAGGACGGCGACCCCGCTACCAACAAGGCGTTTTTCATGGACAACCTGGGGCAGCTGCGATACGGGCATCTTCTCAATGCTTTCCGCCTTAATCTCAAGGCCGCTTATTCGCACTCGGCGTTTAATTATTACGGAAATACTTTCGGCCACGAACGCTTTTTCAACAACGAAAACCAAACGCTGGGAGTTCTGAACCTGGGTCTGGGTGTTGAGTCCAACCCATCGGATTTTATCAACTACCGCGGATCCGTCAATTTCAAGAACTTTTCCACCAAATACGGCTCCACGCTGTCGGGCGCCGGTTTAAAAGGAAACCATATCGACGCCATGCTCGGCCTCGACAAACCTTTTCAGGACGGCGGCAGCCGGGTGGGTGTGGACGGCAAGTTTCTGGGCGTTTTTTACAACGAAGGCCTGGATGACTTCATGCTGCTGAGCGCCAATCCGTACATCGGGTTCGAAGGATTGAACTGGAAAGCCCGCTTGGGCGCCGACTTAATTTTCCAGATGCTGGGCGGAACAAAATTCCGTGTCGCGCCAAACGTGGAGTTGGAGTTGAACGTTACCGAGCATTCATCGCTCTACGCCGTTGTAAAAGGCGGAATTCACGACAATACCTATTTAAACGTGATGAAAGAATCGCGCTACATTGCACCGATGACGCCGGTGAAATCATCGTTTTCCATTGTCGATATCGAAGCCGGAGCTAAAATTGGCGAAGTGAGCGGTTTCCGCTTCGATGTTTTCGGCGGATTCAAGAAAACAGACGATGAGCATTTTTGGATTTTAAACGGCCGCGATTTGATTGGCGGAGATGGTTTAGGGGATTTTAAGGAAGTGTTGATGCCTGTTTACGCAAATCTTTCCCGTTCGCATATCGGCGGAATGATACAGAGCAACATCTGGGCCCCGCTGGATATTTCGTTGCGGCTTACAAAGAATTTCTACGGTGTGAAAGACGCCCGGTATGCTGAAACCGCACTAACTGACGCCAAAGCCTACAACAAACCCGGTTTCGAAACCGATATCCGCGCCACGTTTGAAGCCATGAGCAACCTGAAATTCACGCTGAATTATTATTTTGCGGGCGACAGGTGGACGTATTTCGAACGCGCCAACGTGAAAATGGGCAATATCAACGACCTCAATTTCGGCGCCGTTTACCATATCAACGATTCGTTCGCCATCAACCTGAAAGCCAACAACCTGTTGTTCCAAAAATACGATATCTGGTACGGGTATCCGGCGCAGGATTTCAACGCCATGGGCGGGTTCACGTTCATGTTTTAAGCTCATACTCTCCTGTTTTTTGGAGAACAGCGAGTTTCGGGCGCTTCGAACGGGCTTTCCATTAAACAGTGGACGGCAGAAACCATTGCGCGGAGGCTTTCCTCTAAATAGTTGAAAGCAGAAACCATTGTGCGGAGCTTTCCATTAAACAGTGGATGGCAGAAAAC
>JAUNRY010000322.1 GCA_030539475.1 Bacteroidia bacterium
TTCCAAATCGCGGCGAACTAATAATCCTTTGTGGATGGCTTCGTACCACTCGGGTGTCCACCATTTCGGGTAGTCTGCAAGAGTTTCTTTCAAATCTCGGTGTTCTTGCGGCATATTCAACGGCCACTTTCCGGCATTGGGCCTTAATGAATGCAGATAGGTAAACGTACCGGTTGGCGAATCGCTCACGGCCACGGCAGCGCGTGCGGCTTCGTAGCCTTTACCTTTCAATTCCAAGTGAAACCACATGACAAATTTTCCGGTTTTTTCGTTGTAAAGCACTTTCGGACGTTCCATAACAGAACCTTTTACAATGTCGCTTTGCGGATCATCCGAAACCGGGAGCGCTACTCCTTCGTTGGTCCAATTATACAAATCATCGGATGAATAACACATTATCCCCACTTGTGCCGAGTTGGTGCGCTCGCTTTTGTGCTCGCCGTACCAGTAGTATTTCCCGTTGTGGAAAATAATACCTCCTCCGTGCGCATTGATATGCACGCCGTTGTTATCCGGCCAAATTTCTCCGGGATTAAACAAGTTGTTTTGCTGACTTTGTGTCAATGAACAACTTAAAAAAAGAAAAATGGATAAGAAAAATACAAATAGTTTCATTATTAAAAATATTTATCGTTGATATACTCTTACATAATCAATTTTGTACCGAAGCGGGAAATCGGCAGGGTTAGGTTCGCCGCCTTTTGCTCCGATGGCTAGGTTCAGCAAGATATAATGCGGCTGGCGGAACGGATTTTTGCCGTTTCCGATGGTTCCGTTATAGGTTTCTTCCAACTTTATTGTATTCAGCAATACATCGTCAAGATAGAGTCGTATAAATTGTGAATCCCAGTCCATGCGCCAAATGTGAAATTCATTTTCCCAATTGGGGTTATGTTTTGTGAAGTGCGAAAAAGGGACTTTTTCATCGTTCCAGCGGGCTACATACTGTTTATGTGTTCCCCATGCGGCATTGGCCAAAATGGCCGGTTTGCCATTCACGAGATAATATTCCATGATGTCGATTTCGCCGTTCGATGGCCAAGGCATGGTGGTTCCGAGTGTCCAAATGGCAGGCCATGAGCCGGTCTCGACAGGAATTTTAGCCCTAATTTCGAAGCGGCCGTATTGAAATTCTTTTTTTTCCTGGGTTTTGATGGATGAAGATGTGTACTCGGCAAACTGCCGGTTTTCGCGCCAATTTTTGCTTTGCGGGTTGTAGTGGGGGTTTTTTAGCTGTTCGTTACGGCTTTCTATTATCAGTACACCGTTTTCGCAATGGGCATTATCGGGTTGATACCATTGAAACTCCTCATTACGGATAAAGCCATTTTCGTAACTCCAGAAATCGGAGTTGGGTTTTCCAATGTGGTTAAACTCATCGTTCCATATCAATTTCCATTCCTGTTGATTGTCTATGTAACGCACTAACTCGCATGCCACCAGCAGAAAGGCTCCTACTCCGAAATTAGCGGTAGAATTTTCGTTTACTACCTGTCCCGGAATGGCTTTTTCACCGATGGGTTGAACGTAGCCTAATTTTCCGTTGTCTTGTAAGGCCACCGTTGTTAGATAATTCCATGCGTCCAGAGCAGCACTTGTATATTTTGGTGAATTTAAGATCTTATTGTTTATGCCCCAAAGTAATCCTTTCGTGAAGAAAGCTGTTCCACTGGTTTCATACCCAGGGGCGTGGTTCGGATCGAGAAGACTGCGTGTCCAGAATCCTCCGGGTTGCTGGCACGCTACTATGGCATCAGCCATTTCCCGATATACCTGTAAATATTCTTCCCGATGTGGGTCGTAAAAAGGTAAATCGTCCAATACTCGGGTCA
>JAUNRY010000059.1 GCA_030539475.1 Bacteroidia bacterium
CTATTCACAACGAAACCATTCTTTCTTTCGATAACCTGAAATCATTCTTTGTGAAAGAGAATACAACAGATGAAAATTCATTGGATAAAATCACAGAATTAAGTGGTTTCTCACTTAAAAAACTGACAGATAAAACAATCCTTTTAACTATGCCATCGTTTGACTACGTTTATGTTGACATCATAAATCGGTTAATTGAAAATAATAAATATTTGCTTGAAAACAGTCTATATTTAATTGTCGATATCAGAAATAACAGCGGAGGAACAGATAACGCTTACCGTAATCTTTTGCCTTATATTATGACCCAATCCACGAGAAGTTTGGGAATTGAATTCTTATCAACCCCAACTTTGATAAATGGATTACAAGGGTACATTGATGGAATAAAAGATGATAAAAGCAAACAAGATGAAGTAACAAGAATTAAAAAAGAAATCGAAATTCTAAAAAAGAATGAGGGTAAATTTGTAAATATCCACGATTCAGAAGTGGACATAATGAATGTTAGAATTGCCGAGAAAAGCCCAAAAAACATAGTTGTTTTAGCTAATAAAAAAGTAGCGAGTTCGGGGGAATATTTTGTAATGTTTAGCAGACAAAGCAAAAAAGTAAAAATATTTGGAACACCTACTTATGGTGGCTTAGACTATGCTTCCGCACGTGTATTTGATTTCGGTTGTCCCGAATACCAATTAGTATTGCCAACTTTTCGTTCATTAAGATTGCCCGATTTCCCAGTTGACAATATTGGATTACAACCTGATATTTTTATGGATAAATTTATAGAAGATTGGGTACAATATGCTGTTGATTATTTGGAAAACTAAATCCGAAAAATGGGTAGCAGATAACATCGCATTGGCAGAATGGCGGGTGAAGTGTAAACTTCACCTTGTGTTCTTTTTATTCCGCCGAATGTGTTTCACATTCAGCTTTTTTTGTAAGTTAGCTTCTGTGAAAACACATCGGCTACGTTACTGCTAAATTGAACTTTTTGTCCAATTTATCCCGCACTATCGCCAAGCCACGGCTCGTGAGCGGTAAGTTTATCCAGATCACCACCAAATGATTGATTTTCGACAGAACTGCTATTAATCAAAATTTCAAAATACGGGAGAAAAGCCATTCGATTTCTGAATTAGTTTGATTTTCACAACAGTTACTAAAAAAATAAAAAAACACGTATCCGGCAAAAGTTTTGTTTATAAAAGTGTTATATTGCATTTTCAAATTCAAAATCCGGTTATTATGGGAATAATTAATAAGCCTTTCATAAGTATATCTATTGCGTTGGCAGCAATTTTTGGTTGCTCCGCCCAACAGCAGAACAACTCCGAGACAACCTATTTTTCGGATGTTACGGCAACTCATATTCCATTGGATGAAAAAACGCACGCTTTGGGCGTGGCTTTAGCGGATGTGAACGGAGACGGGCATTTGGATATAGTGCTTGCGCTGGAATGGCAGCCCAACCGGCTGTACCTGAACGACGGAACGGGAAAATTCTCGTGGGCCAAAAACACGTTCACCGATGAAAAGCACGATTCGGAACACGTGAAAGTGGCGGATTTCGACGCCGACGGGATGTTGGATGTAATCTTTGTTGCGGAAGACGACCAAACCCATGAATTTTATCTGGGCAACGGCGACGGCATTTTTCGCGACGTGAGTAATCGCCTGTTGGCCAAGAGCGAAGGCAACGCGCTGGATATCGGCGATGTGAATGGCGATGGCTTGCCCGATATAGTAA
The DNA here is from genome assembly GCA_030539475.1 of Bacteroidia bacterium. GTDB lineage: Bacteria > Bacteroidota > Bacteroidia > Bacteroidales > Dysgonomonadaceae > Petrimonas. The sequence goes on from JAUNRY010000059.1 coordinate 1,754, forward strand.
TCGGCAATACAGGCGATGCGCCCGCCAATTTCCTGTGGCTGAACAATGCGGACAAGCCGGGGCATTTTATCGATTATTCCGCCAACGGCTTGCCGCAACTCAGCGATCAGACACAGTCCATAAAACTGGCAGACCTCAACGGCAACGGATTTCTTGACATGATAGTAGGCAACGAAGTTCCGCCAAACCGAATTTATTTCAACGACGGCAAAGGCAAGTTTTCAGAAAAGCCGGGCACTTTCACCGAAACCGTTCCGTTGCACACCCGCGAAGCAATCACTTTTGACGCCAACGGCGACGGCCTCATAGATATTCTCTTTGCCAACCTCACCAGCAACGGAGGAGAATGGGAAAGAGACCCGCGAGCCCGGTTGTTTATCAACCAAGGAAACGGAGTTTTTAAAGATAAAACCGAAACCCGTATTCCCGAACACAAATTTTCCACTTATGCGGCAAATGTTATCGACTTCAATCGCGACGGACATCCGGATATAATTTTAAGCGCCGTCCAAATTCCATCCTTCGAAGGTATGCAGGTGCAGGCGTTGCAAAACAACGGCAAGGGAGAATTCCGTTTCGTAACCCAAGAGGTTATCCCTGAAATCACGGTGGAAAGAAGCTGGGAAATTGCCGTAGGCGATGTAAACGGCGACGGAATTGACGATCTGGTAATCGGAGGCTGGGATTCGCAGGTGAGGTTGTTGTTGGGCAAATAGCGCCCGCGGGTTATCTGCGCCGTATAACCAACGTTAAATCGTGTTTCCGTTAAAAAATCAATCTCTCAAAAACATTCTATCGTTGTAGTTGTTTACTGATTTAGCGAGTATTTTAAATGCAAACAAAAAAAATAAATATTGCCGTAGACGGCTTCTCATCGTGCGGTAAAAGCACCATAGCCAAGGGGTTGGCAAAAGAACTGGGTTATACGTATATCGACAGCGGAGCCATGTACAGGGCAATCGCGCTTTTTGCGTATCGCAACGGATGGATGACCGATACGGAAATAAACGAATCGGAACTGAAAAAGCATATTTCGGAAATAGAGATTTCCTTTCAAGCAAACGCAGACGGGCAGCAAGAAACCTACCTGAACGGCGAAAACGTGGAGAAAGAAATCCGATCGCTCCGGATTGGCAATGCGGCAAGCCGCGTAAGCACCCTCGGATTTGTGCGAAAAGAATTAGTCCGCCAGCAACAGGCAATGGGCAAAAAGAAAGGCGTGGTAATGGACGGACGCGATATCGGCACGGTAGTTTTTCCCGATGCGGAACTGAAAATTTTCCTCACCGCATCTCCCGAAATACGCGCGCAACGACGCTTCAACGAACTTCAAGCCAAAGGAATTTCAGTTTCGTATGAAGATACACTTGCCAACGTTCGCGAACGCGACCAAAGAGATACAACCCGTGCGGAAAGCCCGCTGCGAAAAGCAGACGACGCCATAGAACTGGACAACTCGTACATTACAATTGAAGAGCAGTTGCAATGGGCAATGAATTTAATGCATGATGTATAATTCAGAATGCATAATTACAGGGGATTTGTTTCGCAATCGCGTGTAACCGATGAAGCAAAACCGCAACCCGAAATGTTTAATAAAATCACACAGAAAAATGAGTAAAATTGAAATAGATAAGCAGTCCGGATGCTGCTTTGGCGTGGAAAAAGCCATCAAAAAAGCCGAAGAAGAACTGCAAAAAGGCGGCACCCTTTATTGTTTGGGAGACATTGTACACAACAACATAGAAGTGGAGCGCCTCACCAAAATGGGATTAGTAACCATCAACCACGAGCAATTTAAGGAACTTAAAAACGTGCGTGTACTGCTGCGCGCTCACGGCGAGCCGCCAAGTACTTATGAAATAGCTAAGGAAAACAACATCGAGCTAATTGATGCTTCGTGCCCGGTGGTGTTGGGCTTGCAAAAAAGAATCAAGAAGAAATTCATCACCCGCCCCAATGAAAGCGGACAAATAGTTATTTTCGGCAAAAAAGGCCATGCCGAGGTAAACGGCTTGTTGGGGCAAACCGACGAATCGGCCATTGTTATCGAAAGTAAAGACGAAATAGAATCGCTCGATTTTTCACGCGATATCAGCCTGTTTTCCCAAACCACCAAACCGCTCGACGGATTTCAGGAAATTGGCGAACTGATAAAATCGCGCATGGAAGACGGTGCCAACTTCGAGTTTTACGACACCATTTGCCGGCAGGTATCCAACCGGGTGCCCAACATGCACGAGTTTGCCAAGAGGCACGATTTGATTATTTTTATAGCGGGAGAAAAAAGCTCCAACGGAAAGGTGCTCTTTGCCGAGTGCAAGAAGTACAATCCAAACTCCTACCTTATCCATCATCCCGACGACCTTGATCCCGACTGGATAAAAAAAGACATCACCATAGGTATTTGTGGAGCCACCTCCACGCCCATGTGGCAAATGGAATCTTTAGCCGAAAAAATAGGCGCCCTCATACCTGAAATGGAAGTTGAAAAAGCTGCTTTTTAAAGCAGCTTTTTTTGTATGCCTGCCAAAAAAAAATTACCTTTGCAGCCAATTGTATTTAGGCTCAATCAATTTTAAAAAATACGATTAATTCAATATGGATTCAAATGTAAAATGCATTGGCGTACTCACTTCCGGCGGCGATGCTCCGGGCATGAACGCGGCCGTGAGGGCAGTAACGCGCGCAGCTATTTCTAACGGCATACATGTTTTTGGAGTTTACCGTGGATACAGAGGCCTTATCAGCAACGAAATAGTTGAATTTAAAACCAACAGCGTCAGCAACATTATTCAGCAGGGCGGCACCATTCTTAAAACGGCGCGTTGCGATGAATTCATGGGCGTTGAAGGAAGAAAACAGGCCTACGAAAACATGCAGCGCTACGGAATTGACGCTCTTGTGGTGATTGGCGGCGACGGGTCGCTAACCGGCGCCGGAATTTTCGCCAACGAATTCAACATACCCATTGTGGGGCTTCCCGCAACCATTGACAACGACCTCAACGGAACCGACACAACCATCGGTTACGATACCGCCCTGAACACCATCATGCAATCCATGGACAAAATTCGCGACACGGCCACCTCGCACGAACGCCTTTTCTTTGTGGAAGTAATGGGGCGCAACTGCGGTTATCTGGCGCTAAACAGCGCTATCGCGTCGGGGGCGGAAGCAGCCATCATTCCCGAAATAAGCATCGAGAAAGACCAGTTGGGCGAACTCATCGAACAAGGGTTCCGCAAATCGAAAAGCAGCAGCATGGTACTCGTTGCCGAAAGCGAAATCACGGGCGGCGCCATGAACCTTGCCGAGCGCGTAAAAAAACAATATCCGCAGTACGATGTGCGCGTGTCCATCTTAGGCCATTTGCAACGCGGCGGATCGCCCACGGCGCAAGACCGCATTCTGGCAAGCCGCATGGGTGTGGCAGCCATACAGGCACTGCTGGAAAACCAGCGAAATGTAATGATTGGCATTCGCGAAAACGAAATTGTGTATGTGCCCTTTAAACGAGCCATCAAAAAAGACCGTGAAATAAGCGAAGAACTTCTCCAAGTGCTCCGCATTTCATCCATTTAAAAAGGCATCTTAATTGTTAAGTTGGGCTTTCAGCCCGTTTAGGAATAATTACGGATAATCATAAAATAAATTTTATCATACAACTTAAAAGTTGTACCTTTGCGCATCCTAATCATATAATCACTCAATTAATTAATTATGGAATTAACACACATTGAACACATTGGCATTGCCGTTAAGAGTATTGAAGAACAACTTCCTTATTACGAAGGAGTTCTCGGATTAAAATGCTATAACATTGAAACGGTGGAAGACCAGAAAGTAAAAACCGCTTTCTTCCAGATCGGACAAACTAAAATTGAGTTGCTGGAACCCACCAGCGAAGAAAGCACCGTTGCCAAATTCATCGAGAAACGGGGCGAAGGAGTTCACCACATTGCATTCGCCACCAACAACCTCACCGAGGCATTGCAGCAGGCAGAAGAAAAAGGCGTGCGCCTTATCGACTCGAAGCCGCGCGCCGGCGCCGAAGGATTGAATATTGCTTTCCTGCACCCGAAATCTACCGGAAGCGTACTCACCGAACTTTGCGAACATCCCTGATTGCAGAAGCCGATAACGCTTAGCGACAGAGATAAAGCTGATAGTGGCTTCGCCGATAACAGTCCGGCCGACAACACCGGCCATCGGCCATCCGGCTTCAAACATCAAACAATGAGCATCCAACTCGAAAAAGTTAAAGAGCTTATTCATTTAAGAGAAAAAGCTCGCTTAGGCGGTGGTGAGAAAAGAATAGAATCTCAGCACCTGAAAGGAAAATACACAGCTCGCGAACGTCTTGCCATGCTTCTCGACGAGGGAAGTTTCGAAGAATTCGACATGTTTGTGGAACACCGTTGTCACAACTTCGGAATGGAAAAAACAAAATTCCTGGGCGATGGAGTTGTTACCGGCTATGGAACCATTGACGGACGTTTGGTATATGTTTTCGCGCAAGACTTTACCGTTTCCGGCGGATCGCTTTCCGAAATGCAATCGCAAAAAATCTGCAAGGTGATGGATCAGGCCATGAAAATGGGCGCTCCGCTCATCGGAATTAACGACTCCGGCGGCGCACGCATTCAGGAAGGAATTAATGCCCTGGCCGGTTATGCCGAAATTTTCCAGCGCAACATATTAGCATCGGGAGTAATTCCGCAAATTTCGGGAATCTTCGGCCCCTGCGCCGGAGGCGCCGTTTACTCGCCCGCCCTCACCGATTTCAACATCATGACGCAAGGCACCTCTTACATGTTCCTCACCGGCCCCAAAGTGGTAAAAACAGTTACCGGAGAAGATGTAACTCAGGAGCAATTGGGTGGAGCATCGGTACATACAACCAAATCGGGCGTAGCTCATTTCTCGGCACAAACCGAAGAAAATGCGGTGCAACTCATTCAGAAGCTCATATCTTACATACCGCAAAACAACCTGGAAGAAGCGCCAATTTACAAAAACAACGACCCGGTTGACAGGCTGGAAGACGGATTGAACGAAATTATCCCCGACAGCGCCAACAAACCCTACGATATGTACGAAGTTATAGGCGCTATCGTAGATAAAGGCGAATTTTTGGAAGTTCACGCCGATTACGCGAAAAACATCATCATCGGTTTCGCGCATTTCAACGGGCAATCGGTAGGCATAGTTGCCAACCAGCCCAAATACCTGGCCGGCGTTCTCGATATTAACGCCTCACGCAAGGCAGCCCGTTTTGTGCGTTTCTGCGATGCCTTCAACATTCCCATCGTATCGCTGGTGGATGTTCCCGGCTTTTTGCCCGGAACCGGACAGGAGTACGGCGGCGTAATCACCCACGGAGCAAAACTCCTTTACGCATACGGCGAAGCCACCGTGCCCAAAGTAACGGTAACGTTGCGCAAATCATACGGCGGCGCACATATTGTGATGAGTTGCAAACAGCTTCGCGGAGACATCAACTACGCGTGGCCCAGCGCCGAAATTGCCGTTATGGGAGCCGAAGGCGCGGTGGAAGTACTTTACAGCAAAGAAATTGCTGCAGAAAAAGATCCGGAAAAACAAGTGGCGGTTTTCGACGAAAAGAAAACAGAATACAACAACTTGTTTGCCAATCCATACGTAGCAGCCCGTTTCGGCTATATAGACGATGTGATTGAACCGAGAAATACCCGTTTCCGTGTTATCAGGGCATTGCAGCAATTACAAACCAAAAAGCTGACCAATCCGCCTAAAAAACACGATAATTTACCTTTATAATTGGCAACAAGTATGAATAAAATAAAACAAGGGTTGTTTTTATCTGCACTGATTTTTCTGATAAGTTGTGCCGAAAAAATTGAAAATCCGCATTGGGTCATCAACGAAGTAATGGTGGACAATCAAAGCGGCTTTATGGACGATTACGGACAACGCCACGCATGGATTGAGATATTCAACAACACATACAGAACGCAAGATTTAGGGGGGAGATTCCTTACCAACGACCCCAATAATCCTAAAAAATATCCCATTCCCCGAGGCGATGTACTCACCCGGATTCCGCCACGACAGCACATACTGTTTTGGGCAGACAACGAGCCGTTTAACGGAACTTTTCACGTAAACTTTGTGCTCGACCCTACAAAAGAAAACTACATAGCGCTGTATGATAACGACGGTAAGACATTGCTGGACGAAATAATAATTCCGGCCGGAATACCTGCGGATAAAACATACGGATATGATCAAGACGGAATTAAGTACGATGCGGAAGGAAATGAACTGGGAATGCCGCTCAATAGAATTACCCCAAGCAGCAACAACGCTATTCTGGAAGAAAATCCTAAAGTGGTTTCGTTACGGGAAAACGATCCAATGGGTATTACCATAACTTTAACTTCAATGATGGTAGTGTTCTTAGGCCTTCTTTCGTTGTTTCTCATTTTTAAATGGATTGGCAACACCGCTAAAAGCATATCGCACAAACGTGTTGCCAATGCGGGCACGTTATCGGCTGTAAGGGGCGAAAGCCAGCTTACCGGCGATGTGCTGGCCGCTATTTCCGCCGCCATTCACGAGTTAAATCAAGACGCTCACGATGTGGAAAGTACCATTCTCACCATCAGCGAAGTAAGACGCAGGTACTCTCCGTGGAATTCTAAATTTTACACATTGCGTCAGCATCCTCACAAATAATTATCAACGTACGGAAACCCGCCTGTGGCAGGCAAACGTAAAACAACAAACACATTCAAAATAAACATCAAACGTCTATATGAAAGAATTTAATTATAAAATCAACGGCGCGCCTTACCGTGTTATAGTGAACAATGCAGACGGTTCGATAGTCGATCTGGAAGTAAACGGCACGCCCTACAAAGTAGAATTAGGCAAAAAAGAAACAAAGCCGCTTTCAAAAATCAGAAAACAGGCCATTACAACGCCCACTCCGCAAACCACCACCACTCCGCTGGTTACACGCCCCAAAGAATCGGCGGGTAAAAACACCATTCAATCTCCGCTGCCCGGCATCATACTCGATATCCGCTGCAACGTGGGCGACGTGGTGAAAAAAGGACAAACCATTATGATTCTCGAAGCGATGAAAATGGAAAACAACATCTTGTCGAACGCCAACGGAAAAATAGCGGAAATCCTCATTCAAAAAGGTGATTCTGTGCTGGAAGGCGCCGAATTAGTAATCATAGAATAAACGAAGAAAAAATGAATACACTTTTGACATTGGGCGACAACCTGAAAACATTTTGGGATTATACCGGAATGGCAAATGCCAGTGTAGGCCATATTGTGATGATTCTGGTTGGCTTAATCTTTATATACCTGGCCATTAAAAAAGAATACGAACCTTTGCTGTTGATTCCCATCGGATTCGGTATTCTTATCGGCAATATCCCCTTCAATGAAGCAGCCGGGCTACAAGTAGGTATTTACGAAGAAGGCTCCGTGCTAAACATTCTGTATCAGGGAGTTGTACAAGGATGGTATCCGCCGCTCATTTTCATGGGAATAGGCGCCATGACCGACTTTTCTTCCCTGATAGCCAACCCCAAGCTTTTTTTGATTGGGGCGGCCTGCCAATTCGGAATTTTTGGGGCCTACGTGGCTGCATTGCTTTGGGGCTTCGCTCCCAATGAAGCCGGTTCTATCGGAATTATCGGCGGCGCCGACGGCCCAACCGCCATTTTCCTTACTTCGAAACTGGCGCCTCAACTGCTTGGGGCAGTAGCCATATCGGCATACTCATACATGGCGTTGGTTCCCGTGATTCAGCCGCCTTTTATGAGATGGCTGACTACTCCTAAAGAGCGAACGATTAAAATGAAAACGCCGCGCGTTGTTTCGCAAACCGAAAAAATATTGTTCCCCATCGTAGGGTTGTTGCTTACCACGTTCTTAGTTCCATCGGGGCTTCCGCTATTGGGAATGCTCTTCTTCGGCAACCTGATGAAAGAATCGGGAGTAACGCGCCGCTTGGCGGAAACTGCCCGCGGGCCGCTTATCGACACCATCACCATCCTGTTAGGATTAACGGTGGGAGCCTCCACGCAAGCCACCACTTTCTTGCGGCCGGAATCGTTGAAGATTTTCCTTATCGGTGCTTTCTCGTTTGTGGTTGCCACCTGCGCGGGTATTTTGTTTGTTAAGTTTTTCAATTTATTCCTGAAACCGAACAACAAAATAAATCCGCTAATCGGAAATTCAGGCGTTTCAGCTGTTCCCGACTCGGCTCGTATATCACAAACAGTGGGACTGGAATACGACCCAACCAACTATTTGCTCATGCACGCCATGGGGCCCAATGTTGCCGGAGTTATCGGCTCGGCGGTAGCTGCGGGTATCATGCTCGGATTTTTATATTAAGATAGATCGTAGCAGACATCAGATATCAGATATCAGATAATAGACTTAGATAAATAGGTTTTTCAGATATTGGATAAGTCTGAAAATTAAGCACAGGGCATCTCT
>JAUNRY010000060.1 GCA_030539475.1 Bacteroidia bacterium
GAGTAGTGCAATAGAAATAGACATGCTGTAAATTAGCTCATCCCCTCGTGTGCCGCGAAAATCTGTGGTTCAGCGTTTTTAATATTGAGATGTAGAGTGTTACTACGCTATACGTGCAAAACCATTATCCTCTCGCAACATGCGAGGGAGACATGGTTCAACGTTTAGTTAAATCGCTGTAAGCGATAAACCAGAAACCCCTCGTTGAAAACGAGGGGGAGTAAAACAATTAAATTATGAATTTTCTTGAATTTGTTTCCACCCGACAAAGCGACCGCGCTTTCGATCCTGCCCGCCCGGTAGAAAAAGAAAAATTAGAGCGTATTTTAGAAGCAGCCCGACTGGCGCCTTCGGCGTGCAACGCGCAACCGTGGCACATGATTGTGGTTGATGAACCCGAACTGAAAAACAAGGTTGCCGACGCCACTTCTGCACGTGCGTTGGGCATGAACCATTTCACCAAGCAAGCGCCGGTACACATTGTATTGGTGGAGGAAAAAGTAAATCTTACCTCCGGTATTGGCGGCTGGGTAAAACAAAAAGATTACGCGCAAATGGATTTGGGAATTGTGGCGGCACATATCGTGCTGGCTGCTCACGCCGAAGGGCTGGGATCCTGCATCGTGGGCTGGTTCAACGAACCCAAGATGCGTGAACTGTTATCCATTCCCGATTCCAAAAGGGTATGGCTCGACATCATCATCGGATACAGCGCTCAACCTGTGCGCGCCAAAAAACGCAAAGCGATTAATGATGTTGTTTCTTACAATAAATACAAATAATAGGCTTTGGGTGGAGCACAAGTCCCACAAATCGCACCTTGTAACCCGCCCACTTAAACCGTAAAAATCCACAACTTTAATCTTTTTAACACGAAGTTTCTGTTCTTTTGTTGGTTGCATCGCAAAAAAATATCATCTTTGTATCCTAAAACAAATTATGAAACAATCGACCAACGTCTTGATGATTTTATTGAAAAAGAATGAACATAACAGCTAAACGTTTTCTCCCGTTAATTGCTTTTTTTATTATTGCCCTGGCAACTTCTGCACAGCAGGTAGGTTCCAACTCGCCATACGGCAGATACGGCTACGGCCTCTTATCTAACCAGTCGCCGGGCGCATCCGAAGCTATGGGAGGAATAAGCTACGGGTTGAGAAGAAGTCAACAGGTTAACCCCGGGAATCCCGCGTCGTATTCCAAACTCGACTCGCTTACCTTTATTTTCGACCTCGGAGTATCTGCCCATTACGCCACCTACAGCGATGGGATAAACAAACAAAATTTCTTCAACGGAAACCTCGACTACATAGCCATGCAGTTTCCCCTTTTTAGGAAAATGGGAGCCAGCATTGGCCTTTTGCCTTATTCCAAAGTAGGGTACAATTACGGCCAAACCCGCTCGCTTTCCGATATTGTTTACGAAGAAGTTTTTCGCGGAACAGGCGGCCTGAGCCAGATTTATGCGGGAATTGCCTACGAACCCATCCGGTATTTCTCCGTGGGAGCCAATGTTTCGTATCTTTTCGGGAATTTCAGCTATACCAGTGTTTCTGTTCCCAGAACAGCCACCGGAGCCACTATTGGTGAAGAAAAGAAAAGATATTCCATCCGCGATTTGAAATACGACATAGGCGCGCAATTCACGTATCCCATCGATAGGGTTAGCTCCGTAACGGTAGGAGCCGTATTCAGCCCGAAAATAAACGCGGAAACCGACGTGTACGCCACCGAAATGATGTTCGCGTCCGATCCCTATTCAAACCCATACCAAACGCCACGCGAAGTGCTGCGCGACGATACGCTCGCGAGCCAGTCGTTCCAGCTGCCCAACACATACGGCTTGGGCGTTACCTATTCCAACACGAATTGGTTGGTGGGCGTGGACGGCACTTATCAGCAATGGAGCGGATTAAACTATCCCGAAGTGCTGGACGGGTTAACTTCTCAAAACCGTTTCAACAACGCATACAGGGTGAGCGCGGGAATGGAGTATGTTATTGACCCATACAGCCGCAACTTCTTTAGCCGTATGCGCTTCAGGGCCGGCCTCTCGTATGGAAATTCGTATGCCAATGTCAATGTTTACAATCCTGCCGATGATACAAACGTGGGCGTGGGAGGTTTTAAGGAATACGGCATCAACATTGGGTTTGGATTACCGTTCAGGGATTCTATGTCGGGAAGGTTGTCTTTGCTCAACATCGGATTTGGCTACACAACGCAACGCCCCGATTTGCAGTACATGATAACCCAGGATGTGTTTAAAGTTTCTTTGAATATGAACATCAACGAATTTTGGTTTTTCAAAAGGCAGTTTGATTAACTTTTTATACCTTTGCTACGTTTAAATCGGGAGCAGATTAAACTTTTTATTTAACAAATTGTCTTAATAGCAACCAAGATTGGAAATAAAAAAATAAAATTAAAATCAAAAGAATATGAAAAAGTTAGTATTATCAGCATTCATCGCAATAGCGACCATCGCTGGCCTTAGCGCTCAGCAGGCGGGATATGATCCGGTAAAAGCTCCTTTCGGACACGGTGAAGATAGCGTGGCATGCCGTATGAATTTGAGCCTTATGGCAACTTCTGCAAAGGCTGAAAATTATAAGGAAGCGTTGAAACCGTGGATGGAAGTTTACGAAAACTGCCCCGCCGCGAGTAAAAATACATTTATCTACGGCCCGCAGATTTTCATGGGACTTTATGCCGCTGAAACAGACGCTGCCAAAAAACAAGAGTACGTCGATAAAGTAATGGAAATATACGATAACCGTATGAAATATTTTACCGATGAAGAAAAAGGAACCATCATTGCCCGCAAGGCATACGCCTACATGGAAATGATGGACGACAAGGCCGACACGGATGTGATTTACGGTTGGTTGGGCGAAGCGCTTGAGTTGATGAAATCCGACATGGAGCCTAAAGATGCCTACTCTTACTACATGGCTCATTCGTTGACTCAATTCTTGACAGATCAATCAAAAAAAGACCAATATTTAAATGATTATTTCACCGTTACCGAATATGTTGACGAGGCCATTAAAAAAGCCAACGCTGCCAATGACAAGGCCAATGCCGATTACTTGGAACTGGTAAAAGACGTAATTGTTAAAGGTTTTGTTGGAAGTGGAGCGGGCGACTGTGAAACGCTTACAGAATATTACGCCGATCAGTTGGAGCCGAACAAAGCCAACAAAGAGTTTTTGAACGAAATAATCACCGCTTTAAGCTCAGTAGGATGTACCGACGCCGACTTGTATCTTACCGCTTCGGAATATCTTTACCAGCTCGAACCCTCGGCAGCTGCCGCTATAGGGTTGGCTAACAAAGCGCTGAGAGACAAAGATTATGACGCCGCCGTGAAATATTACAGCGACGGGGCTAAAATGGAAACCGACAAAGACAAAGCTTCGAGCTACATGATGCAGTTGGCCGGAATTTTCTCCAACCAGCGTAATTTCGCCAGAGCGCGCCAGGCTGCCAACGAAGCATTGCAATACAATCCCAACAACGGTTCGGCCTACATCCTTATCGGACAGTTGTACGCAACATCGGCAGGAAACATATTCCCCGAAGCAGAAAAAAGAGGATTGGTTTTCAACGCGGCAGTAGATAAAATGCAAAGAGCAAAAGCCGTTGACCCAAGCGTAACAGCCGAAGCCAACCGCTACATAAACCAGTATTCCGGTTATTTCATGGACACGGAAACAGCCTTTATGATGGGTATCAAAGCCGGAGAATCGGTATTCATTCCCGGATGGATAGGTGAAAGCACTACTGTAAGGCTGAGATAAAAATCATTGATGATTTGTTGAAAAATCAATCGGAACATAGCATATTCAATTACATAACAACCGCAGTTTTTGTGGTTGTTATGTTTGTTTTTGTCGTATCGTGCGGCAAGAACGAGAATTTAATCGATGTAAGGTTCGATCCGGAAACAATGCCCACCATGGTAACCGATTCGGCCGTGCAATTTATTTCCGATTCGGGAAGAACCCGCTACAAATTGATTGCCGACGTGTGGGAGGTTTACGATAAAGCCAAAGAGCCTTTCTGGTATTTTCCCGAAGGCCTCTACCTGGAAAGATTCGACGACTCGTTCAACATAGAAGCCACCGTTGTTTCCGATACGGCCTGGCATTACACCTCAAAAAGGCTTTGGCTGTTGAAAGGGCACGTGGAAGTCAAGAATATGGAAGGCCACGAGTTCAGAAGCGAAGAACTTTATTGGGATCAGAAAGAGGGCAAAGTGTATTCCGACAAATACATCGAAATAAAACAAGATATAAAGGAGGTGAACGGATACGGATTCGAGTCTAACCAGGAAATGACCGAATACCGGATTCTGAAGCCGCACGACGGAAGATATCCGTTCCGAGAAGGGGAGAACACGGCAGGTTCCATGCCATTGCCTCCCGATTCCATACAAGAATAATTATACAACAAGCAGCTAATTGGCAAAACTGTCCACACCCTGCACCTCGTAATCCGTAAACTATTCAACAATCCATGTTACCCGCATCGTCTCTAATATATTGGTGGTTCATCCTGTTGTTTCTATCGGCGTTTTTTTCCGGTATGGAAGTGGCGTTTGTATCGTCGGATAAGTTGCGTTTCGCGATGGTAAAGAAAAACAAAGGATTCTACAACTACATGTTGAACACCGTTTACAGCCATCCGCGGCAGTTTTTGTCCACCCTTCTGCTCGGAAACTTGGTGGTGCTGGTTATCTTCATCTACCTGTCGCTGCTTATCGCTTTTCCTTTTATCAAAGAACATATTACGCAAAACACGTTTTTTACTTTTCTGCTTATTATCTTCGGTGCTGCTTTAGTCATTCTGTTTAGCGGTGAATTTTTTCCCCGTGCCGTTTTGGCGCGTAAGCCTAATTTTTGGGTTCAGGCGTTGGTTGTGCCCGCTTTTTTCTTTTACGTGCTGTTTTTTCCCTTGGTTAAAATTTTCGGGTCAATTTCCAAAACTGTGTTATCGTGGTTCGGTGTGAAATCCGATGGAACAAACGAAGCCGCCCTGGGGCGTTTAGAGCTTGACACGTATGTGAGAAAAGGTTTCGAAGAAATTTCAGATGAAATGGAAGTAGATTCCGAGGTGAAAATATTTAGAAACGCCCTCGATTTCTCGTCCATGCGCGTTCGAGACTGCATGGTTCCCCGCGCCGATATTGTGGCCGTTAACGCAGACGAAGGAATGGAAAAATTGAGGGATTTATTTGTGGAAACCGGCATATCCCGAATTTTGGTGTACAGGGAAGATATTGACGATATTGTAGGTTACATTCACGTTTGGGAAATGTTTGACAATCCGCCGGATTGGACAAAAAGCATTGCCTCCGTTTCTTTCGTGCCCGAAAGCATGCAGGCCAACAAGCTGATGAACGACCTGATGCAGCAGCGAAAAAGCATTGCCGTGGTTGTGGATGAGTTTGGCGGAACATCGGGCGTGGTAACCATGGAGGATCTGGTGGAAGAAATTTTCGGCGATATAGAAGACGAGTACGACAGCGCAACCCGGTTCGTAAAACAGGAAGGAGACAACGAGTTCGTGCTTTCGGGACGTGTGGAAATAGATACCCTGAACGAAGACTTCGCCCTCGATATTCCCGAATCGGAAAGCTACTCAACCGTGGCCGGCTTTTTGCTGCATCACACGCAGCGTTTCCCAAAAACATACGAAACTGTTATTATCGACAAGTACACCTTCAAGATACTGAAAGTTACCGCCCGAAAAATAGAAGTGGTGCGGCTGGTAATTGATAATTCGTAATCACAAGGTGCAAATCATGGCAACTCATCCATCGTCCGTTACCCCCAGGTAACTTTTTTTCGAAACATAATGTTATCTTTCTAATTTTTACTAACTTTGCACTCTTGTTTAAAAGAAAATAAAATATTAAACTGTTTATTAAAAAATAAGGATAGTTAAATGGCTACACTTCAGAAGATTAGGGATAAAGGTGTGCTTCTGGTCACCATTATTGGCATTGCATTGCTTGCGTTTATATTAGGCGATTTGCTCACCTCGGGAAACACGCTTTTCATGCGTTCGCGCGACAAAGCTTTTGTTGTTAACAGGCAAATAATTTCTACCCAGGAATATGCCGACAGAATAACGGAATGGGAGAGTTTTCAAAAAATGGTTAGCGGCCAGACTTCGTTAGACGAAAATACTACACAGCAAATCAGAGAAGCGGTGTACGACCAGATGGTGCGCGAACGGATGCTCGATAACCAGGCAGCAAAACTTGGCTTAACGGTGTCGAAAGAGGAAATAAACGATCTGGTGCACGGCGAAGCCATTTCTCCTTTATTGCAGCAGTTGCCTTTCTTTCTCGATCCGCAAACGGGCATGTTCGACAGAGAAGGCCTTGTGCAATTCCTGTCCACCGTAAATACCCCCGTGGAGTCGCTTCAACCCGAAGAACGAGCTGTAGTGGAGCAATACAGGCAAATTTGGTTGTTCATCGAAAACATGATTAAATACCAGCGTTTGCAGGAAAAATATACTTCGTTGCTCACCGGCGCGGTACTGGTGAACGATGTGGAAGCCAAAAACACGTTCGAGTTGTCGCAACAAAGCGCCGATGTGGCCTACGTGATGAAAAGCTATTTCACTATTCCCGATTCCGCCGTTACGGTTACCGATCAGGAAATACGCTCGTTTTACGATAAAAACAAGGATGCGTACAGAATGGATGTGCCCATGGCCAAACTTACTTATTTTACCAAAGAAATAATCCCCAGCGACGAAGATTTTGCCGAAATAGAAGCTCAGTCCAACGAAGCATACCGGAGATTGGTTGAAACCGATAATCCGGCTGCCGTGGTTGCCGATTATTCCGATATGCCTTTCCGCGATATATACCTTGCGGCTAATTCCTTGACGGAAGGACAACAGAATTTCGTGGAATCCGCTTCTGTATCCGAAATTAAAGGCCCCGTTCGCGAAGGCGATTCATACAATATCTATAAACTTATAGACAGGACAATGGCTCCCGACTCCGTGCACCTGCGCATGATGGCCATCCCCGACGCGTCTATGATGGGGCAAGACTCCATTGTTACCCATTTTGTGGACAGTATTTACAACGAAATCACCGGCGGGCTGTCGTTTGCCGAAGTGGCCAACAGCCTCAATCCGCAATCCAATGGCGGCGATGTGGGTTGGGCGCGCGAGGTAGATTTGGTTCAAGTGGGCCCCGAAATGGTTCAAGCTGTGTTCAGCGCACCCGTAGGCCAGCCTCAGCGTATAAAAATCCCCGGACAGCAGGTTATCTTCCAGGTGGAAGAAAGAACAGCCCCGGTTCAGAAATTCAAAATCGCTACCATTCACATGCCGGTTATCGTGAGCGAAAAAACGTCTAACAACGTAGATAACGAGCTCAACCAGTTTGTGTCGGACCCCAACGTGAGCAAGAATTTTAATGAACTCGCCACCGAGAAAGGCTACGCTGTGATGCCCGACGCGCGCGTTTCGGCCAACGATTTCACGCTCATGCAAATTCCCGGCACACGCCAGGTAGTTACGTGGGCGGTAAACGAAAGCAAAATGGGAACCGTGCGCAAATTCGATATTACCAACATGCGCGTAATTGCCCGGGTTGACAGGGTTTATCCGGCCGGAACGGCGCCGTTGTCGGAAGTATCGTCGAGCATCCGCGCCCGGCTTGTTAACGACAAGAAAGCCGAGCAGGTTATTTCTGATCTCTCGGCTAAAAACCTAACCGGCCTCGACGCTTATGCCGCCGAAATGCAATCGAACGTGGATACGGTGAAGTTTGTGAACTTTAGCACGCAAAACATTTCGGGACTGGGTTTCGAACCCGCGCTGAATGCCATTTCCGCTTTCGCACCGCTTAATTCGATTACGGCTCCCGTACGCGGAAATATGGGTGTTTACGTGGCAAACGTGCTAAACCGCACACAAGGAACCGAAGAATACAACGCTGACGAACAAAAAACGATGATGCAAAGCAACAACGCTTATGTGTTGCAAATGCAAGCGATGGAAATGCTGAAACGCAAACTAAAGGTAGAAGATAACCGATACGTGTTTTTCTAACCCCTGAGAAACGGTAAGGCTCTGCCTACGTACGTCGTACTCTAAAAATAACACACGGCCGCTAAATTTCCGGATTTAGCGGCTGTGCTATTTGCCGGCTCATCGGGTGCTGCGAATTCCAATTCGCAGTAATAACGTGTTGGTTACATCCATAAGCAACGTTACGGCGGGCGATGCGAATTCCAATTCGCAGCAATAAACAAGTTTCGTGTTTCTACAATTTTTGCGTAACTTGCACCCGTTAATTGCAATGAAATGAAACAAGCTTGCTACAAATTTATCCCTGTACTTTTTGCGGTGATAGTCGCAATGCTGCCTTCATGTTTACATCCTCAGCCCGAAGCGCCTCAATTACTGGAGCAAGCCGAAGCGTTGATGGAGAGCCATCCCGACAGCGCCATGCTGCTTATCGATTCCATATTCTATCCCGAAGAAAGCTTGCACAAAGCAGATTACATGCGTTACTTGGTGGCACGGGTGCAGGCACGTTACAAAAACTACCGCCCCGTGGCGGAAGACACGCTTATATTTGTTGCACGCGATTATTTTACCAAGCACAGCCAAAACCCCAAACAAACCACCCTTGCTTACTTTTACAGCGGATGCGTGTATCGCGAACAGGATAATTTCGGGAAAGCGATGCAACATTACAAAGATGCCGAGCAATATGCCGTTAAAACCCAAGATGTGGATTTGCAAGTATTGGTGCAATACAATATGGGCGATTTGTTGGCGGAAGAAGGGCTGCATGCGCAGGCTTTGAAAAAGTATCAAGAAGCGGAAAACTTATACCGTCAATCTCCCGTTCAATATCAGGAAAAACAGGCAAGATGCTTGGCGGCCATAGGGCGTATGTTTCTTCTACTGGGAGAAGAAGACAGCTCTTTTGTAGCGTTTCATAAAGGGTTGGAATTAGCGGAAACAAGTGGAAATAACGATTTGCAAAGTATTTTGGCGCAGAATCTAAGCGTTGCCTATATGGAAGCGAAACAATATGCCCAAGCCAAAGAGTATCTGCATCAGTCTATGAAGTTTAACCTCGACAGCACCAAACTGCCCCGCTACTACCTGAACTTTGCGAATCTGTATTTTGAAATCCAACAATCCGACTCCTTATACTCGTATGCTCAGAAATTAAAACAGGCGGTAGAGTACGCTCCTGATGACGACCCGTCTTTAAAGGCGAGTGCTTATAGTTTTTTGGCTGATTTTGCCAAATCTCAGGGAGATTTTGACGAAGCATTCCAGTATCTAAATAAAAGAAGCCGCTTGGTGGAAGAAATCACCCAAAAGCAATTAAAGCGAAATGTTTACGAAACACAACAAAAATACGATTACCAAAAACAACAAAGCCGGCACACGCAAGCGCTGCTCAAACGGCAACGCCTGGGTATATTCTTCCTCACTCTTTTTTTAGCGGCCAGTTTAGCCGCCATTGTCTTGTTACGTAAAACTGTGTACCAGAAAAAACGCTTACTCAGCCTGCAAAATGCTATGCAAACGCTGTACAAAACAGCTAAAGACCTACGGCAACAGCAGGAAGTTACCAAAGAAAGCCATGTGCAATTGAGGGAAATTTTGTTGTGGAAGTTTAATGTGCAACACAAATCGGCATTGCTGAAATCGGAACTACAACATTTGGATAGGATGGATACGAAGAAAGCGTTTGCCCGGTTCGATGAAATTGTGTACGGAAAAGATAACCCCTCGCAATGGAGCAGTTTGGTTGAAACCATCGATGAACTAACTCCCGGGCTTTCCGGGTTTATCCGCCGGCGATATCCCCAATTCTCCGACACCGAATTCAACGTATGCCTGCTTTCGTATGCAGGGTTGAACGCCAAAGAAACCGCCTTAATGCTGAATCAAAGCCCGCATACCGTAAATATGGCACGCACCCGCATCCGGCAGAAAATGAACCTGACCGAACCGGGAGCCGACTTTTGCGCCGCCATAGACAAAGCATACCGTCAGTACCATGAGATAAAGTAACGTGAGTTCGGCGTAAGATTTTTAACTAAAAACAATTGATATTTAATAAG
>JAUNRY010000323.1 GCA_030539475.1 Bacteroidia bacterium
ATTGGGCAAAGTTATAACGCAGTTAACTTCTAAAGGACATTGTGTCTCAAAAGACAAGAATTATAACGGATACCATTTACGAAACTTTAATTGTCAAAAGAAAAAGAATCATTCCCAAAAGCCTGACGATTAACCCCTCCTCAAGACAATTAAAAGACAAAGTGAAGACCTAAACAAAAAGACTATAATGAATTTATTCTCTTTGACTGTATCATAAGTGAAACAACTTACCATAGTCTTTTTTTCAATTGATTAAATGACAAACAAATATTCAAAGAGCGATGAAAATGAGATTTATCATCAGATTATTCAGAAAAGTTGCAATCTCTTTCTGGTATCTTATTTTTAAACTATAGATTCGCATTATTGTATTCCATCTAAATACATAATAGTTGCACTAAGAAAATGTGTACGTGCACAAAGGTAGAGGTAAATTTCATAAAATACAAAAAATAATAGTTAAAAACATTTAAGACATCAACTCGAACCTATCCCGATGCGCCCACAACCCCAGCGCCGGGCTCGATATATAATAAATTTCCTCTCCGTTGGGCAGGATGTTAAAGCCTTCTTTTAGGTTCCGGAAATTGTATTTCTGCATTGTTTCATCAATATCGGCGAAACGGAAACCGACGCTTTCAATTTCCTGTTTTGTGAGATTTTCTGATTGTTTTCCGGGGCAGTAAGTTATCGAAAATCTTCCCTCGGAAGAGCCGTGGATTAAATGCGCTGCCGCACCCAGATTATTTCTTAACTCTTCGTTGTTTTCAACTGCTTTTAAGGTTTTAGGTGTTCCGAAATATCCATATTTTCTGATTAATCGGTCGATTTCTTTGTCTTCTCCAAATTCTATCAACGCCGGCGCCAGCACAATGAGTTCGCCACCGTCGGCAATGGCCATGCGGGTTCTGTAAATGGATTTGTTTCCGAGCCAGGTGCTCTTAAATTCTGTGGGGTCTAACCAAACCAATACTTTTTTTAACGGTTTTTCTACCATCTGGAAGTTTACTTCGAGCGAAAGTTTGGCGGCTACATCAAATACATCGAAATCATCGCCCACGAATAGCCCGTAAGTTTGCTGTTTTCCTTCTTTATTTACGCCCACCACCGTGAGAACATATAAAATGGGCAGATGCTTGGCAAAATTCTCCGAAGCGTAATTAAACAGTTTTCTAACCGGTGTATCGGCACGCCCCATCATGCGTTCCATGCCGTAAACCGCTCCAACATAATGGCTTTTGTTGATAGCTTCGGCGCCGCCGGTTCCAACGAACACGTTTTTGTTGTAATTGGCCATTCCAACCACTTCATGCGGAACTACCTGGCCGATGGAAAGGATGAGATCGAAATTGCCCTCTACCAATAATTTATTCACCTGAACAGGCCAATCGAAATGTACTTTATATTCCGAAACTTCTTCTACTATTTCCGCCGAAATCCGCCCGAGTGTTACCACATCGTTTCGCCAGTCGTGTATGCGGATAAGGTTGGGCGGAGTTTTACCGAACATGTGCGAGATTTGCCCGTTGGTCATGGGTGTGTGCGTGCCCAAGGCCGGAAGAATATCGGTTAATTTATTGCCGTAATATTCCCAGGTAATTTCGGTTAATTCGCCCGCCCGGCTGGGCAAGCGGGTATAATCGGGCGGAATGGCAAGCACTTTACGCTTTTCACCCAACTTATTCAATGCTTCGCGAAGGCCCGTTTCCAGATCTTTGCGAGACAAGTTATGTTTGGCAGAGCCGTTTTGGTAGTAAATCAT
>JAUNRY010000061.1 GCA_030539475.1 Bacteroidia bacterium
ACAAATTACTTTCAATTTCTAAGCTGCTCTTCTTTAGAATTTACTTTTGATACAGTCTCTTTTTAGCCTCAAAGTCTATTGTCTATCAATCTTGATTCTTGGCTCTTGGCTCTTGCTTCTATTCTCAAAACAAGACCCCCTGTTCATCCACACGTTTCCGCCCCAAATGCCGGTAGGCCAGTTCGGTTGCTTCGCGGCCGCGAGGCGTGCGCTTCAGAAAACCTTCTTTAATGAGAAACGGTTCGTAAACCTCTTCAATGGTTCCGGCATCGTCGCCCACGGCGGTGGCAATGGTAGTAATGCCCACGGGGCCGCCCCTGAATTTATCGATGATGGTAAGAAGAATTTTATTGTCTATTTCGTCCAGCCCATAACGGTCGATATTCAGCGCCTCAAGCGCGTAAGTAGAAATGGCTTTGTCAATTTTGCCCGTACCCTTTACCTGCGCAAAATCCCGCACGCGCCGCAACAGCGCATTCGCAATACGGGGCGTACCGCGGCTTCGCGAAGCGATTTCTTCGGCGGCATTTTGCGCGCAGGCTATATTTAAAATATTGGCTGAACGCAGGATAATTCCCGTGAGGGTATCGGCATCGTAATACTCCAGGTGCATATTAATTCCGAACCGGGCACGCAGCGGGCTGGTAAGCAATCCGCTTCGGGTGGTGGCGCCGATAAGCGTGAACGGATTTAAATCTATTTGAATGGAGCGAGCGCTGGGCCCTTTATCAATCATGATATCGATGCGGTAGTCTTCCATGGCACTGTAAAGGTATTCTTCCACTACGGGCGACAGGCGATGAATTTCATCGATAAACAGCACATCATTGGCTTCCAGCGAAGTAAGTATTCCCGCCAAATCGCCGGGTTTATCCAGCACCGGGCCGGATGTAACTTTGAATCCGACACTCAGCTCGTTGGCAATGATATTCGATAACGTGGTTTTTCCCAATCCGGGCGGACCGTGCAACAGCACATGGTCGAGCGACTCGCCACGCATTCGCGCCGCGCTGACAAAAACTTTCAGGTTTTCCACAATTTTGTCTTGTCCGGCAAAACCGTTGAAAGATAGCGGACGCAACGCGCTCTCGTACTCGCGGTCGTTTTCCTGAAAGTTTTTATTATCGTGTATGTCGAAAGAGTCTTGCATAGTTGAATGTGCAAAAGTAATGATTTATCGTGAGTTTTGGAAATCCGAAATTAATCAAAAAAGTGTTCATTTTAAAAAAGAATGTATATCTTTGTTGGTAACCGCAAAATTGAGCAATTATGGGTGTTCTAAAATTCACTACAAAAATATCGGGAAACGGCACTATCCAACTTCCGAAAAACTCTGCTTTCGCCAACAAGGAAGTAGAAATAATAATAATGCCCAAAACGAAACAAAACAGGGCAAAAAGTAGTAAAGCAACTGAATTTGTGCAAAAATGGGGTGGTTTTTTAACAAACGTCAATCCCGAAGAATCAAAATACAATTATCTATCCGAAAAATACAGATGAAAAAGGTTCTTTTCGATACCAATATTATCCTTGACATTGCATTAAAACGCAAGTCTTTTTTCGATTCAGCTTCTCAATTATTCAGCCTTATAGACCAAAAAATAATTGAAGGATGCATTACCGCATCAACTGTTACGGATATTTACTACATTTCGAAAAAAGAAAAAGGACATAATTCTGCCCTGCAATTTATAGCTCATTTAATAGAAATAGTTGACGTTATTGATGTTGATAAAGAGATTATTATAAAATCGCTAGCATCGAGATTGGATGATTTTGAAGATGCCATCCAAACTACGGCGGCCGAGTTAAACGGAGTTGAATCGATTATAACCCGCAACAAAAAGGATTTTGTCAACTCATCTGTTGAGATTTATACACCCGATGAATTCCTAAAAAACTTCTCATAAAGACATCGTAACAATTACTTCATTTTTTCTTCAACGCTTCAATATTCCTTTTTAATCCGGCAAATTTAGCTCTTTTCACCGCAGATTTTCTAAAAATTTCCCGATAAGTGTCCTCATTCATTTCCTTAAGTTTTTCGTAATCGAGCGACAAAAACTCATCCGACGGATTAAATTCGGGTGTGTTGTGCGGCCGCGCGTATCGGTTCCACGGACAAACAATCTGGCAAATATCGCATCCGTACACGTTGTTGCTCAATAGCGGAACAATTTCGGGTGAAATTTCGCCCTTGTTTTCAATGGTTTGATACGATATGCACTTTTGGGCATTTACCCAATGCGGTTTTTCGATGGCTCCGGTAGGGCAAGCATCCAGACAACGGCGGCATTTTCCGCAATTCTGCGTGATGGGCGAATCGTAATCCAATTCCAAATCGATTATCAATTCGCCGAGAAAAAAATACGAGCCTTTGCCGGGAATAATCAGCAAGGTGTTTTTACCCACAAACCCCAATCCGGCTCGCGCCGCCCAAAAGCGTTCCAAAACGGGAGCGGAATCCGAAAAGCAGCGTCCCGACACATCGGGAAAACGAAGTTTTATAAAATCGAAAAGCTGGTTGAGTTTGCCTTTTACCACATCGTGATAATCCTGGCCGTAGGCGTAATATGCAAATTTGGGAGCATTTTCGTGTTGAAACCGATGTGGAAAATAATTCAACGCCACGGAAATTATCGATTTGGCGCCTTCAACCAACAACCTCGGGTCCATCCGTTTATCGACATTCCGCTCCAAATAACCCATTCCCGCCTGACATTCTTCCGAAAGCCATTTCATGTAATTGGTTTCCTGCTCGCTGTCTTGGGCACGGCAAATGCCGCAGGCATCGAATCCCAGCGAGAGCGCGTATTGTTTTATTTCTTGGGAAAAAGTCATTTTTTAATGAGAACCAAGAGCCCGGAACAAAGAACAAAGACTGTTGGCGGAACAATTTAAAATCAAAGATATGAAAATTATCGGATGAATGAAAAATCATATCTCCGAAAAGTCTTTTGTCTTTGCTCTTTTGTCTTTTGCACTTTTGTCTGAAAAAATCCTTACTTTTGCATAAATTAATCCCGGTATGGCAGATTCAGCCCTGAAGAAAAAAACTACCGTCTCGCTTTTCTGGTCGTTTCTCGATAAATTCGGGCATCAGGCTATTAATTTACTGAGTAGCATCATTCTAATGGCCATAGTTGCAAAATCCGAGTTTGCGATTATGGGTATTCTCGCTATTTTCACAGCTTTCTCCAGTATTCTTATCGACAGTGGGTTTTCGCGTGCTTTACTCAACCGAAAAGATATATCCGTAACAGAATACACCTCCGTTTTTTATTTTAATGTGGGCCTAAGCGCTCTTTTATATCTGTTATTGTTTTTTACAGCTCCTTATTTAGCCGATATTTTTCACGAGCAAAAAATAACCCCCGTTTCCAGAATTCTATTTCTATCTTTTATTTTCAACGGGTTAGGATTAATTCATCAAACGTTGCTCACCAAAAAAGCCGATTTCAGGGGACTCACCAAAATTAATATCCCTTCCGTTCTTCTCTCTGCAATTGTTTCAGTAATAATGGCATTAGCCGGATACGGCATTTGGGCTTTGGTAGCGCAAGTGGTCTCTTATTCATTTTTCCGCGCAATGCTCCTTTGGATGTATTCATCGTGGAGGCCGGCATTCGTGTTTAGTATGCAGATGTTGAAAAACTCTATGGCCTTTAGCAACAAGCTTTTGGCCGGCAGTCTTATCAGCGCGGTATTCAATAATATCTACCCGAGCCTTATCGCTTTTTTCTTTCCAAATTCGATGAACAGCGTGGCCGATTATGATCGGGCCAATAGATATCAGGACATTCCGTTTGCCATGATATCCAACACGTTTCGTTCCATTTCGATGCTGATTTTATCGGAAATAAATCAGGAAATAGAACGATTGAAAAGGGTGGTAAGCAAACTGCTTAAATCGATAGCTTTTCTGTCATTTCCAATCGGGTTTTATATGATTTTGGTTGCAGAGGCAGTTTTTGCATTTATTTGGCAGGAAAAATGGCTATCAGCCGTTCCCTATTTCCGGATACTTACCTTAGCGGGAATTGCGTCGCCGTTTATTTTTGTTCTTAATGAGCTTTACATCGCCAAAGAACGTGCCGATTTCTTCCTGGGGCTCGAAATTGTGAAACGAATAATTCTGGTTTTACTTATCTGGCTGCTAATCCCGCAAGGAATTTCAGGACTTGCCGTAAGCTGGGTAATTTACACGTACATAACACTTATCATCTCCTTGTTCTTATCCGATAAACTGATTCGGTATTCAGGGATAAATTTTCTAAAAGACGCACTACCGTATGCTTTGGTGGCTTTGGGATGCACAGCCCTCGGTTACTTTTCAACCCAATGGATTGAAAACAATTTCTTTTTTATCGTTGCAAATTTCATTATTGTAGGAGGAAGTTATTTACTTTTATGCAGAATATTCAAGTTAGAAATGATCAAGGAAATAGAAGATTGGTTTTCATCACGCAAACAAAAAAAGAATTATGCCGAATAATATAGTTCAGAAAATCAGATATAAGATAAACAGTACGATTAAAAGCAAGGTTTTAGGCAGAAAGCAAGAATTGCTGCGTAAAAATATTTTAGATTATTATCGCAACAATCCTACTGAAAATATTGAAATTAAGCAAGCTGTTGATTATCTATCGAAACATAAATTATCAAATTTCTACGGCAACTTTCAGGATAAATACAACTATAAAGGCATAAATGTTCTGCTTGATAATGAAAACGGATTGCCGTATGTTTTAGTCGATGGAAAACGGCTCTATTTTAAACGCTCTCAGAATAGAAGAACCGTTCAACTAATGTTCAACGGATTACGGATTGAGCAAGACAAAGATGCTCCACATTGTTATACCGATGAAGAATTTTACGTGAAGCCGGACGATGTTCTCGCCGATATTGGCTGCGCTGAAGCTTATTTCTCGCTGTTAAATATAGAAAAGCTGAAAAAACTGTATCTGTTTGAACAGGACAAGGGTTGGATTGAAGCCCTGAGGGCTACTTTTCGTCCGTGGAAAGAGAACGTGGAAATCGTGCAAAAATATGTATCCGACAGAAACAGCGAAACAGAAATCCGGCTCGACGATTTTTTTCGTGATAAATCCCCCTTACCCAATTTCTACAAAATAGATGTGGAAGGCGCCGAAAGTTCAGTTTTGAGTGGAATGAAAGAGATTTTACGAACTAAACCGCTGAAAGTTGCCTTATGTACGTATCATCACGCGGAAGATTTTGATCTATTTTTACAATTTTTCAACGAAAATGGATTCGAACATCGTGCCAATCCGGGAGTGATGATTTTTCAGAACGATATTGACATTATGCAGCCGCCATATTTCCGAAAATGCCTTATTAAAGCCGAGAGAAAATGAAAATTTGCACAATCGTTGTTTCTTACAATTTCGAGAAATGGCTGCATACCTGTTTGCCGTCACTGCAAAACTCTTCTGTAAAAAGCACTGTGTTGGTTATTGACAACGCTTCTTCAGACAACACTTGCGATATAATTATCAAGGATTATCCCGAGGTTGTTCTGCTGCAAAACCACAAAAATATGGGTTTTGGAAAAGCCAACAATCTCGGTATGCGATACGCATTGGACAATAAATTTGATTATGTTTTTCTACTCAACCAAGATGCCTGGGTGGAACCGGATACGATTGAAAAACTGATTGAAGCATCTTCCCAACACCCCGAATTTGGAATTATTTCTCCCATTCATTTGAATGGTTCGGGCGAGAAACTCGATTTTGGGTTCTCCAACTACACGAATCTAAAAAACAAGGAAGAAGCCCTCAATTTATCCGACACGATAACAACGTGCAAATTCATCAATGCTGCCGCATGGCTTATTCCTGTTCCGGTTGTAAAAAAAGTGGGAGGCTTCGCAGCTATTTTCCCCCATTACGGAGAGGATGTAAATTACAGCCAACGGGTAAGAAAGCAGAAACTTAAAACAGGATTTGTGAAAGATGCTTTTGTCTATCACCACCGCGAGTTTAGGGAGATAGACCGGGAAAAGTTTTTTTATTCGGAATATATTTATTTTTTAACCGAAGCAGTAAATCCGTTATACTCTCCGATGAAAGCATTTGCATACAGCGTATTGGCGGCAAAGAAAAAATCGTTGATCTCCCTTTTTTCAGGGAAATTCAACGATTGTGCAAGATATGCCAACATTATTTTCCAGATTACCGGAAAAGCTTTCCAAATTAAAGAAACCAGAAAAAATTCGAAAAAGCAGAATGCTCCTTTCCTATAACTGGTTTTCCATCCGTAAGGCCGGTAATCGGCCGGACGGGGCAGAAATGGAGTTACGCCAGCACAAAATCCAACTGCTTACGCTCTAAGTTGGCTTTTACTACCTGAATGGAAACCGGCTGTCCCAACCGATATTCGCGGCGGGTGCGGCGTCCTACCAAACGATAATTCTTCTCGTCCAGTTCATAGAAATCGTCATCCAGCTCACGGATTGGAATCATTCCTTCCACCTTGTTCTCGTTTATTTCCACGTAAATTCCCCATTCGGTAATGCCCGAAATAACGCCATCGTACACCTTCCCTATTTTGTCCGTCATAAATTCCACCTGCTTGTATTTAATGGAGTCGCGCTCGGCATTGGCTGCCACTTGCTCCATATCGGAACTGTGTTTGCATTCGGCTTCCAGTTGCGCCTGGTCAACGGAGCGCCCACCATCCAGGTAACGTTCCAGCAAGCGGTGCACGAGCATATCGGGATAGCGGCGGATGGGCGATGTGAAATGCGTGTAGTACTCAAACGCCAAGCCATAATGCCCCACATTTTTGGTAGAATATACCGCTTTCGACATGGTGCGGATGGCAATGGTTTCCACCAGATTCTCCTCGGGACGCCCCTGCACTTTATCCAACAACGAGTTGATGCTTTTAGCCACGTCCACTTTGCTACCCTCGGTTTTGATTTTGTGCCCGAAACGCAGGATAAACGTATTGAGGGTATCCAGTTTTTCGGGGTCGGGAATATCGTGGATACGATAAACGAATGTTTTCGCGTTTTTGCCTTTGGGCACTTTGCCTATAAATTCGGCAACAGTCCGGTTGGCCAGCAGCATAAACTCCTCTATGAGGTGGTTGGCCTCTTTCGATTCTTTGAAGTACACGCCCAGCGGCTTGCCTTTTTCATCGAGATTGAATTTCACTTCGTAGCGTTCAAAATTGATGGCTCCGTTGGCAAAACGCCTGGCTCTGAGTTTTTGCGCCAAGGTATTCATCGCCAGTATTTCTGTTGAGAAATCGCCTTTGCCGGTTTCTATAACCGTTTGTGCTTCCTCATAGGTGAGCCGGCTGTCGGAATGAATAATGGTGCGCACGATGCGCGATTTTTTTATTTCGGCTTGCTCGTTCAGCTCGAAAATAACCGAAAAACAGAGTTTATCTTCTTTCGGGCGAAGAGAACACAGTTCGTTGCTCAGCCTTTCGGGAAGCATGGGGATGGTTCTGTCGACCAGATAGATGGACGTGGCGCGGTTTTCGGCTTCCTTATCGATAATATCGCCTTGTTTCACGTAATGCGTAACATCGGCAATGTGCACGCCCACTTCCCAGGTTGTAGCGGAGACTTTTCGAAGCGAGAGCGCATCGTCGAAATCTTTCGCGTCTTTCGGGTCGATGGTTATGGTAAATACATCGCGAAAATCTTCGCGTTTGGCTATTTCTTTTTCGTCTATTTTTTCCGGAATCAAATCGGCGGCTTTTCCAACCTTTTCCGGATAGCTATACGGCAGCCCGTATTGTGCCAGAATGGCGTGCATTTCGGTTGTGTTGTTGCCCGGTTTGCCCAGCACGTCTATTACTTTTCCCACCGGATTGTTGGCTTTTTCCGGCCACTCCACAATTTCTACCACCACCTTGTCGCCGTTTTTGGCTCCGTTTAGTTCATCCATCGGGATAAAGATATCGTTGGCCAGGAACTTACTGTCCATCACCAAAAAGGCGAAATATTTTTGCACTTCCAGCACACCCACAAAGCGCGATTGGGCACGTTCCAGAATTTCAATAACCGTTCCTTCGGTATCGGCGCGTTTGCGCTTTGCCAGCAGTTGCACGCGCACGCGGTCGCCGTTCATGGCTCGCTTGGAGTTGCGTTCGGGGATATTGATGATGTTGGCGTCATCGTCGGGCACAAAAAAGTTTTTGCCGTTGCTTCGGCGCTCAAAACGGCCTTCGAGAATCAATCCGCGGTTATTCAGGCGATACCTTCCGCGCGAGGTTTCCAGCAACACGTCTTCATCGCGAAGCCTGTCGAGCACTTTTATTAATACACGCCGCCCTTCTTCTCCCCGAATATTGAGAGCGGCAGCTATTTGCTTGTAATTGAATTGTTTTTCTTTGTTTTGGGTCAGGAAATCGACAACCGATTGTACCAGTTCTTTCTTTTTTGGTTTTGCGGCGGGTTCTGCCACAGATGTTCTTTTACTCATAATTTTTCCATTCGTTGATAGTGATTAAACAACAAAAAGGGATTTTAGTTAGTACAAAGTAACAAAAAATATTCGTTTATTTGATGATTTACGTCAAATACGATGACGGATTATCTGATATCTTTCGATAAAGTATTTTCAAATTGCGTTGTTATGATTAAATTTGTGATTGAATTTTGGAACGAATGGAACATAAAAAAATCCTCATTACCGGCGCCAGCGGATTTATCGGCAGCACAATTGTTGACAAAGCATTGGAGCTCGGTTTCGAAACCTGGGCGGGAATCCGCGCGAGCAGCAGCAAGTATTATTTGCAGGACGAACGGATTAAGTTTATCGATTTAAATTACGCCGATAAGAAAAAGCTAAAAGAGCAACTTAGAAGTTTCGTTGAAAAAAACGGACGTTTCGACTACATCGTTCACAGCGCGGGGATTACCAAAGCGGTGCGAAAATCGGAGTTCGATAAAGTAAATTACGAACAGGTGCGAAACTTCGCGGATGCGCTTGTAGAAACCAACGCCGTTCCCGACATGTTTATCTTCATGAGCACGCTGGGAGCCATGGGCGTGGGCGATGAAATAAACTACACGCCATTACCGTGCGACTGCACTCCCAATCCGAATACCGCCTACGGCAAAAGCAAACTCAAGGCCGAAAATTACCTGAAAAAACTTCCCGGTTTTCCGTACGTTATTCTTCGCCCGACAGGGGTTTACGGCCCGCGCGACAAAGATTACCTCATTCTGATGCGCGCCGTGAAAAACGGAATGGATGTGGGCGCCGGATTCCGAAAACAGGTTCTCACGTTTATCTATATTGATGATTTGGTAAAAATTGTTTTCGATTGCATCGAGAAAAATATTTCCCGAAAAGAATATTACGTGGCCGACGGAGACATTTATACCGATACGGAATTTAACACCATTGTGCAACAAGCATTGCAAAAAAAGCGCGTGTTCAGAATAAAAGTTCCGCTGTGGATTGTGAAACCGGCCACTTTCGTGAGCGAAAAAATCTTTCGGATTCTTGGAAAACCCACCACATTCAACACCGACAAGTATCTTATAATGAGACAACGAAACTGGTCGTGCGACATAACTCCGCTGCAACGCGATTTGGATTTTGTTCCCGATTATCGATTAAAGGAAGGAGTGGAAAAAACGGTGAAATGGTATAAAAAGCACCAATGGCTGTAAATGGGGTAAAGCGATTTGGAAATCGCTTATCAAATTATAGGCGAATCGGAATTCACTTTGTCCCTGAGTTTAAAAACAAATAATGCCCATAAGACACAGAATATAAGCATTTTTTTGTATTTTTGCATAAACAGATCCACCTAAATGACAAGGAAAGAGATAATTCAAGAAATAAAATAAACTCTTCGAAAGGTTGTACCCGATGCAAAAACAATCT
>JAUNRY010000324.1 GCA_030539475.1 Bacteroidia bacterium
CATACTGTTGTCGGTTTTTTGTAGTGTAATTTTGTTACAGTTTGGGTTTGCAAAAATACAAAAAAAAATTGGCTTTTGGCTGTTAGCTGTTGACTATTGGCTGTTGGCTATTGTCCCAACGTGCCTGTTTTCAGCGCGGGCTCTTTCCCAACAATTTCTCCATCGATTCCTTTGTATGAGGTTCGCTTGGCCTTAAATGAAGCCCGAAATCCACCATTACACCGTTTTTATCGAAAAGCAGGTAATAGGGGATGCTGCTTCTGGTGTTGAAACGCTTTACGATGTCTTGCCACTCTTTGTCGGTAAGGGCGATGTGAATGCCGGGAAGTTCAAGGCCCGGAATGATGTTTTTCGCCCGTTCGGATTCACCGTCCAGCCACAAGTAAACAAACACCACGGGTTCACCGGCAAGCGCTTCGTGGAGCGCTTTGCTGTATGGCATTTGCCTCATGCACGGCCCGCACCACGTGGCGCTGATATCCACGTACACCACTTTTCCCGGGTTGGAATCGATAAGGTGTTTAACTACGTTGGCAGAATCGGTAATCAACGAATTGCCTCCCTGCAATTCGCCGTAGCTGTTTCCCAACACCGCGTCGGAAAAAATGCGCGGATTGGCCTTGTAGGCTTTCACCTGATTGTATTGGTTGTTGAGCGTGGTGCGCAAAAACGGGTCGGTAATTGTTTCGTCAATCATTACGCGGTTGCTGTCAATCCACTCCGTTTTGTGGGTGTATAGGTACAACGCATTCACAAAGCCCGCAAAAGTAAATTGCGACAGATAGGCATTTGTTGAACTCGATTTTAACTCTTCCAATATCTCGCCCAATAAATGAGCATTGCCTAACTGAGGTTGGTTTATTTGGGGATAGAATTCGGGGTGATTTTCTTCGATTATGTATCTGGAAAACACGTTAACCGCCTTAAAATTGTCTGCCATGATAATTGAATTATCCACTCCTGCTTCAAATTCTTTCACAAAGTCGTAATACATTTCCCGCTCTTTGCCTGTCAACTCTTTCTTTGTTCGGATGGTGTGTTGATAAGGATATAAGAACAACGCGTTGTAATAATCCAATGCAACCTGCTTTTTTGCCCACGTGTTAAATGTTTCCGATGTGTTGTGCTGTTGTTGAAACGCGGCGAGCTTTTGCAACGTTTCGCCGTATTGCTTTTTGGTTTCCGCCTTGTAATCCGAAAACGATAGTTCATACGGTTGCGAGTACCTACCCAGATATTTCTGCCGGAAAGCGTTGATGTGTTGGTTCAGTTCGGCGCTCGTGCCCTCAAAAACGGTGTGCGCGATGTTTCGGAAATCTTTCTCGATATACAAACTGTCGCCGGGCGCGATAACGATGCGGTCTTCCACCGGAACAAACGATATTTCGCGGGTGGTAATGGGATAAATTTCAAACCGGAACATTCCGTCTTCGGTGAGGGGCGATGTGTGTTTGGTTTCGTTTCCGTAGAAATCGAGCAGTTCTATCTCCAGCCATTTCACGTGCGGATACACATCCCGGTTTATGATTTTTCCGGTGATGATGGCTTTTTCGCCCCGGTCTGTTTCCGTGCCGGTAAATATAGGTGGAACTTTATCTTTTTTCTGTTGTTGGCAGGAAAAAAGAGTGAGAAAAAGGGAAAGAAAAAGAAGTGTTTTTGTTTTCATAATTGAATCTGTAAATAATTTTATTGCTGTCCGATAAAAGTCTCCCGCGTCATTTTATGTACCATATAATCAATCAATA
>JAUNRY010000001.1:0-32121 GCA_030539475.1 Bacteroidia bacterium
CCAAGATACTGCTTTTTTGTGATTTGGCAAAGGAATTCAGGTGAAAAATAGCGCCGAAAGACGATTTTTTTATCTTTCGTTAAAAAATTCACGGGATGATTTCAAACCATCCCGTGAATACTATTGCCTGAGGAACTTTCAGTGGTTCCGTCAAGTCAAGAATGCAAGTTAAAATTCGCGTTACCCGGCTTGGCCGTGGCAATTTTTAAATTTCTTTCCGCTGCCGCAAGGACAGGGATCGTTTCTTCCTACTTTCTTTTCAACACGTACCGGCTCCAATTTACGCGGCTCCTGGCCGGGAGCGCCATTGGGCGAAGTGCGGGCGCTTTCCGCATCGTCTTTTTGAGTACGGTATTTGCTGTAATCGGTTTTCTGTTCGGGAGCGGCTTTGCGAACGTTTTGCGGGTCTTGCACCGGAATTTGTCCGCGCATGAGAATGGATACCGCTTTTGAGTTGATATCGTTTACCATTATTTTGAAAAGGTTGAACGATTCGAGCTTATAAATCAGCAGCGGATCTTTTTGTTCGTAACTGGCGTTCTGCACCGAGTGGCGCAGCTCGTCCATTTCCCGAAGATGCTCTTTCCAGTCCTCATCGATGGTGTGCAGCAAAATGGATTTTTCAAACGATTTCACCAAGGCTTTCGAACCCGATTCGTAGGCTTCTTTCAGGTTGGTGGCAATGTTGTACACTCTTTTTCCGTCGGAAATGGGAATAAGAATATTTTCGTACATGGCGCCTTGCTTTTCGTACACGTCTTTGATAACGGGCTGCGCTATTTCCGCCAACCGATCGGTTTTGCGTTTGAATCCCGAAATGGCTTTTTCAACAACTTTATCCGTTTGTGTATCCGTTTTCATATCTTTCATATCTCCTTCGGAGAAAGGAATTTCAACGGCCATCACGCGGAAAAGGTCGAATTTCATGTTTTCATAATCGTCTTCGTTGGCTTCTACCACATTTTTAGCGGTTTCCGTAATCATGTTGGCCACGTCAATCTCAATACGATCGCCCATCAACGCGTGGCGGCGGCGTTTGTAGATAACTTCGCGCTGGGAGTTCATAACGTCGTCGTATTCCAACAAGCGTTTACGTATTCCGAAGTTGTTTTCTTCCACTTTTTTCTGCGCGCGTTCCACCGATTTGTTCAGCATATCGTGTTCGAGCATATCGCCTTCCTTGAAGCCCATGCGGTCCATGAGCCCGGCAATACGTTCGGTAGCGAAAAGGCGCATCAAATCGTCTTCGAGCGAAACAAAAAATACGGAGGAACCCGGGTCTCCCTGACGGCCGGCACGGCCACGCAACTGGCGGTCGACACGGCGGCTTTCGTGCCGTTCCGTACCGATAATGGCCAGGCCTCCGGCCTGTTTTACTTCCGCTGTCAGCTTAATGTCGGTTCCACGGCCGGCCATGTTGGTGGCAATGGTTACCATTCCTTGCTGCCCGGCATTGGCCACAATTTCCGCTTCGCGTTGGTGTAGCTTGGCGTTCAGCACGTTGTGCTTAATTTTACGCAATGTGAGCATGCGGCTCAGCAATTCGGAAATTTCCACCGATGTTGTACCTACGAGCACGGGGCGGCCTTTCGAGATAATTTCCGCAATTTCTTCAATAACGGCCGTATATTTTTCGCGTTTGGTTTTGTAAATACGGTCGTTCATATCGTTGCGGACAATGGGGCGATTGGTTGGAATTACCACCACGTCTAATTTGTAAATATCCCAAAATTCGCCGGCTTCGGTTTCGGCCGTTCCGGTCATACCTGCCAGTTTGTTGTACATCCTGAAATAGTTCTGCAACGTAATGGTGGCGAAAGTTTGCGTGGCGGCTTCCACTTTCACGCGCTCTTTGGCTTCAATGGCCTGGTGCAATCCATCGGAATAGCGGCGGCCTTCCATGATACGGCCGGTTTGTTCGTCAACAATTTTTACTTTGTTGTCTATTACCACGTATTCGTCGTCGCGCTCGAACAGCGTATATGCTTTAAGGAGTTGATTCACAGTGTGAACTCGTTCCGATTTAATGGCGTAATTTTGCAACAGCTCGTCTTTTTTCACGGCTTTTTCCTCATCGCTCACTTGCAGGTTTTCGAGTTCGGCAAGTTCTGAGGCGATATCGGGCAGGATGAAGAAATTCGGGTCGTCTGATTTTCCCGTCAGCAAGTCTATACCTTTATCGGTCAGTTCAATACTGTTTTGTTTTTCGTCAATTACAAAGTAAAGCGGATCCGTGGCGATGTGCATGTTTCGCGACTGTTCCTGCATGTAAAATTCTTCTGTTTTGAGCATAGCGGCTTTCATACCTTGCTCGCTCAAGTACTTGATAAGCGGCTTGTACTTGGGCATACCTTTGTAAGAACGGAAGAGCAAGAGCGCGCCTTCTTCCTGCACTTTTTTGTCGTTTGATGCCATTTTGGCTTTTGCTTCGGCAAGCAGGTGCGTGGTAAATTCGCGTTGTGCTTTTACCACTTGCTCCACGCGCGGACGGAAAAGGTCGAAAAGCTGATCATCGCCTTTGGGAACAGGCCCCGAAATAATCAACGGTGTACGCGCGTCGTCTATCAATACCGAGTCCACCTCGTCCACAATAGCGTAGTTGTGTGTGCGTTGCACCAGGTCTTTTGGTGAAACGGCCATGTTGTCGCGAAGGTAATCGAAACCGAACTCGTTGTTTGTTCCAAAAGTAATGTCTGCTTCGTAAGCCTTGCGGCGCGAATCGGAGTTGGGCTCGTGCTTGTCGATACAATCTACGGAAAGGCCGTGAAACATGTAAATGGGCCCCATCCACTCGGAGTCGCGTTTCGATAGGTAATCGTTTACGGTTACCACATGAACTCCTCTGTGAGTGAGAGCATTGAGAAAAACGGGAAGCGTTGCTACCAGCGTTTTACCTTCTCCGGTTGCCATTTCCGCTATTTTTCCCTGATGTAGCACCACCCCGCCGAACAACTGCACGTCGTAGTGAACCATGTCCCAAAGTATTTCGTTTCCGCCGGCCATCCAACGATTCAGGTATATGGCTTTGTCGCCTTCAATGCGGACAAAATCGTGCTTTGCTGCCAGATCCCTGTCGAAATCGTTAGCCGTAACCACCGTTTCGGCATTTTCTTTGAATCGCTTGGC
The DNA here is from genome assembly GCA_030539475.1 of Bacteroidia bacterium. Classification (GTDB taxonomy): domain Bacteria; phylum Bacteroidota; class Bacteroidia; order Bacteroidales; family Dysgonomonadaceae; genus Petrimonas. Next base: position 3,127 of record JAUNRY010000001.1, read on the forward strand.
GGTTTCCTTGACCACGGAAAAAGCTTCGGGAAGAATTTCCAGCAATACTTTTTCTAATTTCGATGTGATTTCTTTTTCAATTTTGTCTATCTCGTTCCATACCGCTTCGCGTTTTTCTAATTCTACTCCCTCAATATCGGTTTTCAACTCCGCAATAAGGGCGTTATCTTCGGCAATGAAAAGGCCTATTCTTTCTTCGAGCTCTTTGGTTTTGGCACGCAACGCATCGTTGGAGAGCTTTTCTATTTCTAAATAAGCCTCCTTTATGGTATTTACAATCGGATTTATTTCGTGCAAATCCCGTTGTGCCTTATTTCCAAATAATTTACTTATAAATTTGTTTAATCCCATGATTATATTTCTTGTTGAGGGTTCCGGGTTACGAGTTTCGAGTGAATGTATCGGAACTGGTTTCCCCGTCACACTTATTTTTTATATTTTCTTAATTTAGACGATGCAGGCATCGTCTCTACACGTTGTTTTCAGAACAATTCTTCCAAAATATTCGCTTTGGCGGCATTGGGAGCGCGAATACGCAGCCGGTGCGAAACGCTTGGAGCAATTTCCGTAGCATTAACAACCCGGTTAATACGTTGCGGCTTTATGTTGTTTCCGAAAAAGATAACGGGCGCGTGCACGGCGTTGTCTCTTACGCGTACGTTATGATTTGGGTCATTTTCGAATACTACCCTCCAGCCGGGTTGTAATTCCAGGTAAAGATCTCCGGAAATTCCTGTGTAAAAGCCATTTCTGTAATGCTGCACGCGTTGGTTGTATGCTCCGTGAAGCATCTGATGCGATGTTATTACATCTTGAATGCCTGAAGATTGCACGAGAAACTCGGCCGCTTTTTGCTGAAATTCAACAAAGTTTATTTTTTTGTCTTCGATAAGTTTCCGGTTAAAAAACAACTGCTGATTGTAGTATTTACTGATCCATTGCTCGCGGCCGTAAATTGCCATGAGGTACATGTTGAGCAAAGCAATGCTCCTGTCCGGAAAAAAATCGCCGCCCGATGTAACCATATCCGCAGGATGAATTTCCTGTTCGTTGAAATATCCTGTGGAAGCCACAAAAACGAGGGCATTTTGCAAGCCTACGGCTGAGTCTATGGCGTTGAGCAATTTCTCTATTTCCTGATCCAGCCGGTAGTATATATCCTGCACTTCGATGGAATAATTTTTATCGAGCGAATTTTCGTAATTGCCCGCGTAAAAAGTGAGCGCGAGAAAATCGGGGTTTTGACGCGTTCCCAACGAGTTTGCTTTCAGCACCTTTTCGGCGATTTCCCGCACTTCGAAATTTATATAGGGCGATTGTTTCAACAAACGGACGTTGTTTTTTTTCTCTATCCCAAAATAATGCTGGAAATTATAGAGGTTTTTGGTGTACGCAAAAGCGTTGTAGTTCGAGATATCTATAGCCGGGCGCCACGTGATGGAGCTGACTCTCCGGCTCAATGATTCCGCCGTGCGGTTGTGCTGTTCCACAATGGGTTGGCGGGTTTTGTAGAAGTTGGTTGTAGCCCAGTTTCCGGTTACATCTTCCACCCAGTAAGCTCCGCTGGCCGCATGTCCGCCGGAGGCGAGCGCCTGCGAAGCGTGCGGTGCGAAAGCAAATACATCGGCCTGTCCGCCGGAAGCAATTTTCAATTCGTCGGCAATGGTGGAAACTCTTATGGGAAGCGGCGAGTAGCGTTCGGTAGTGAAATTTCCGGCGTAGTTATTATCTAAAAACGACGAAATTTCCCTGTTTTCATTCAACAGGAATTTGTTTTCTCCTATGATTCCGTGGTACGACGGGTTGGCGCCCGTGAAGATAGTGGTAATGGTGGAAGCCCTGTCGAGATAAGGAAAATCGAATTCCACATCGGCATACACCAATCCTTCGTTGAGTAATCTTTTGAAACCTTTTTCTCCGAAAGTATGCTGAAACATCTCCAGATAATCGCCGCGTAGCTGGTCAATGGTGATTCCCACAACTAATTTGGGCGTTTGCGTGCCTTGCGCGCAGAGAGAAGCTATCGAAAAAAGAGCGACGAGAGATGATACTATTTTAATCATTGAATGTTGTTGTCTTTCGTTTTGTTTATAGCCAATAGCTAATTACAAAAACCGTGCTAAAAATCACCGCCCCACCCCGCTTTCATATATTTGGACGAAACATATCGTTTGTTGGTCATTCTTCTTTTCCGCAACATGAACACGTTCATGCCCGACCGAATCCATAAACTCATTGAAAAAGGGATAGTTGCCGGTGGCAATTGTTGCGGAATAAACCACCACAGAAGCAAAAAGAGCGTTAAGACTGCAAAGTTAATAAAATGATAGATATTTACCGCTTTTTTTGCCGATTTTACCCAAAATAAAAAGGCGAAAATGAGCGCGAAAATATTCATCCAGACAAAATTCCAGTTGGGGTTGGTGGCGGGATGCACGGAAAAAAACATCAGAAAAAAAATAACCAGCCCGCCAAGGCCAAACAGAACAAAAAGAAACGTGTCGTAAATTTTGGGGAACCGGATTCGGTTTAGTTTCACAATTTGCACAACGGAAATTAAAATGGTAATAAAAAGAAGTGCGAATGCTATCGACAATGGATTAAATACACCCCATTCGCCATCTGCTTTCGATTGATTTACAAGAGGAACAACAATTTCCGTATTTTTCACGAGCGGATAGCTCACCGTATCGGGTTTTTCCACGTTTGCGCCTTCAAAAGCATTCAAAAGATACACGGGAAGGAACATTTTTTCACGCAACGTAATCGGTTTGTCGGCATCGCTGCCGATAACCAAATCTATGCCGAACTTCATCCATGGAAAGGCACTAACGCACTCGTGCACGAGGTCGCGAAAGGTTTGTACGTTGGTATCGGCCGGATACTGAATAACACCCTGCACGTGCTTTTCGGTTAAATCGCGCGGACGGGTAACGCAATTGTCGTAAAAAAAATTGTAGCGATAGCTTTTATTTTCGGGTAACGTATTTATGTATAGCGCGTTCCATAGATTTTGTTTTTCTTCTTGGGTCAGGTTCAGTTCCTGTTCAACAACTTCCACCCCTTTCATGCGATACTCGTTCAGGAAAAATTCCAGCGGCACGGCTTCCACTACATAATCGGTTTCGCCGCGCACAAAATGATACATGAAATTGGGGCGGCTCGTGTCGAAATAGCCGTAATTGAACACCTTGTCGATACCCAACGAATCATCGCGCACCATAATAGCCGTATGCCCATAAACGGCATAAATGGCTCCATCCCAAGGCGATGTGGTCATCAGGCTGATTTTCGCGCTATCGCTCAATTGTATTTGAGCCTTAGTGGATTGTGTTCCTGCGATTATAAAGAATGATATTGCAACTAAGATTGTTCTTAACATATTTCAAAATCGAATAACGATTACACAAACCACAAAAGTAAAAATTATTTTTCAAAATTAACGCCTATGATTAATTTGCTCCGCCAATCACGCGGTTTATTTAACTACATTTAAGGCTATGATTCAAAGTGTTTTTTTATTTTTGTATTAGAATTTATTCTGACTTACGGTTATGGAAATAACACCTTTCAGGTGTAGTGCTGCTATAAATTAAATACATAATAAACTATTGTATCTCTAATTTTTTCGATATGAACAAGTTAATTATTTTTCTTTCATTTTCATTGCTGGGAACAACGTTGTTTGCCCAAGACATCAACCTTCCCGCTCCCGACAAAAACGGCGGCAAACCTTTGATGCAAGCGCTGAGCGAACGCAAATCAACCCGCGAGTTTCAGGAAAAAGAGTTGCCGAACAACGTGTTGTCTAATCTGCTGTGGGCTGCAAACGGGTTTAATCGCGACGATAAACGCACGGCTCCCACAGCCAACAACCGTCAGGAGCTTGAACTGTATGTGGTACTCAAAAACGGTATCTATTTTTACAACGCCAAAGAACACACATTGGAGTTGGTGAAAAAAGGCGATTATCGTAAAAATGCGGGCACACAAGCCTATGTTGCCGATGCGCCGGTTAATATTTTGTTTGTCTCAGACTCCGAGAAGGCGTCGAGTAAAAATTACACCTATACCAATTGTGGTTTCATCGCGCAAAACATCTATCTCTATTGCGCTTCCGAAGGCCTGGGAGTGGTTGTGCGCGTAATGTTAGATAAAAATGAGCTTGAAAAACTGTTGGAGCTGCCTTCCACAAAAGAAGTGCTGCTGACGCAAACGGTGGGTTATCCGAAATAATCGGTTGATGCGATTTCGGTAAGTCGCATTTTATACAAAAAACGGTGATTTTCTTCCGAAAACCACCGTTTTTTTATTCTTTTCGCAAGTATTTATTTTTTCTTGCGGTCACCATAGCGGCTCATAAATTTATCAACACGTCCGGCCGTATCCACCAATTTTTGTTTTCCGGTGTAGAACGGATGCGATGAACTGGTAATTTCGAGTTTTACCAAAGGATAAGTAACACCATCAATTTCAATGGTTTCCTTTGCGTTGATGGTGGAACGCGAAATGAAAATTTCTTCGTTCGACATATCCTTGAAAACTACCGGGCGATAATTGCTTGGATGTATTTCTTTTTTCATTGCTGTATGTTTGTTTTGTTTTTGTTGCTCTGAATTTTCGGAATGCAAAGATACAACGATTCATTGAAATACAAAAATTTAATTGGGATATTTTCTGAAAATCGTTCTGAAAGATTAAATTTGCACAAAATTGAAAACAAGTGAAGATTGAAATTATTCCCGTGGGCGATGAAATTCTTATCGGCCAAATAACGGACACCAACTCTGCCTGGATGGCAGACAAACTCACCCGAAAAGGGTTTGAAATTAACGCTATTACCACCGTTGGCGACTGTGCGCAAGATATTATCGGGGCAATTGATACGGCGCTTTTGAGAGCGGACGTGGTATTGATGACGGGCGGAGTTGGGCCTACAAAAGACGATATTACGAAAAAAACGCTTTGCGAATATTTTCAGGATCAACTGATTTTTAGTGAAGATGTTTTGAAAAACATTGAGCAACTATTTGCACGTAAAAAATACACATTGAACGAGTTAACCCGAAACCAGGCGTTTGTTCCCGAAAACTGCTTTGTAATTCAAAACAAAGCGGGAACGGCTCCCATTCTTTGGTTTGAGCGTAAAAATAAAATATTGGTTTCTATGCCGGGCGTCCCCTTCGAAATGAAAACGGCTATGAACAATGAAATTATTCCGCGCTTGCAGAAACACTTTCTTCCGGTTGATTACCTGAAATGCTCTTTTTTGGTTTCAGGCATAACGGAATCGGCTTTGGCGCTATTATTGACCGGGTTCGAAAACCGATTGCCGGCAAATTTTTCCCTCGCTTATCTTCCATCCTACGGATTAATTCGGTTACGGCTTTCGGCATGGGGAAATGAGAATCTTTCTGAACTGGAACTTCAAAAAGAGAAACTGAAGCAATTGCTGGAGCACATATTGATTGACGAAAGCGACAAGCCGATCGAAACCATCTTAGGCGAAAAATTGCGCAGCAAAAAACTTTCCATATCCGTTGCCGAGAGCTGCACGGGCGGAAATATCGCGCATCGGATAACGCTTGTGCCGGGCTCATCGGATTATTTTGAAGGCGGCATTGTCTCTTATTCTAATTCCATTAAAACTAATGTGTTAAACATAAATTCAGCCACCATAGAAAAACAAGGAGCAGTTAGTGAAGAAGTAGTGGAATTGATGGCAAAACACATTTCGAAAACAATGCAAACCGATTGCTCCATTGCCGTTTCGGGCATTGCGGGCCCCGATGGCGGAACACCCGAAAAACCGGTGGGAACGGTGTGGATTTGCACCCAACTGCACAACAAAATAGTAACACAAAAATATCAGTTCGGCACTTCGCGCGAAGAAAATATAAACAGAGCAACCAACATGGCTATCTTGCAGATGATTGAAATGGTGAACAGAGAAGTATAAAAACAGAAGAAGATGAAAATAAAAGAAATCACCGTAAAATCATTAGACGGTGAAACCGTAGATATAGCGGAAATTTATCGGGGGAAAAACCTACTCATTCTGTTCTTCAACATTCAGTGTTTAGGATGCGTGGGCAGGGCAATTCCGTTGGCGTATGATTATCTTCACGAGTTTAAAAACCTGAACGTTACAGCCATCCACACCCCATTTGGCAAAGAAATTGTTACCCAAGAAGATATTATCAATGTATTCACCCGGAAAAAGTTGCCGTTTCCCATTTATTTCGATATCGAAAAAACAAATTACGAAAAATTTGAGTGTGAAGGCACTCCGCATTGGATTTTGATGGATAAGCAAGGGAATGTAACCCGTTCGATTTTCGGGTCGCAAGAAAACGCCCAAACAAGACTGCTTTATGCGCTGGAAGAATTAGCCCGGTAATGCAGTTCCGGCTGTCGGAAAACGCATAATTTCGTTCCTGTTTGCCGGTTTTCTCGAAAAAATCAGTTAAATTTGACAAAACAATCGTGAAACGTAAATAATATGATTGATTACATAAAAGGTAAAATCGCCGAATTAACACCGGCTTCCGTTACAATTGAGTGCAACGGCGTGGGTTATTTCGCAAACATTTCGCTGAACACATACAGCGCGCTTAACAATCAGGAATCGGCTAAGCTCTACATTTTCGAATCCATCCGCGAAGACGCGCACGTTCTTTTCGGTTTTGCCGATAAGCATGAGCGCGAGATATTTTTGCACCTCATCACGGTTTCCGGTGTGGGCCCAAGCACAGGGAGAATGATTTTATCGTCACTCAGTTCTAGGGAGTTGGAATCGGTAATTGCTTCTGAAAATGCCACCGTGCTCCAGTCTGTAAAAGGAATTGGTGCAAAAACCGCTCAGCGAATTATTATCGACTTGAAAGATAAGATAAAGTACACCGAAGACGGCTCCACCGTAAAAATTTCGGCAGCCATGTTCGTGTCGGGCGTGGGTACCGAAGCCGTATCGGCATTGGTGATGCTTGGTTTTTCCAAACAAGCCTCGGAAAAAGCGGTGGCGAAAATAGTGAAGGAATCACCCTCACTGTCAGTGGAAGCGATTATCAAAGAAGCGCTGAAAAGAATGTGAAATCAATTGACGATTTACGATTTACGAATTACGATTTTGGATTGATGATTCACTAACCCAAAAAATCTCCAAACTCAAAACCCAGAACTCCAAACTCACATTTCCCACTCCATATTATACGTTTTCCCCAAATCTTCCGTTATATCTCTGAAAAAACGGAAGTCTGAAAAAAAACATATACATACCCATTTTCATTTTTATTCTGCTTGCAATAAGCGGAATACATTCTCTTTTTGCCCAACAAGATACTGCCAAAACACGCTTTCCGGTACAAAAAACCATTGTTGAAACGCCGGAAGATTTGCTTCGCAAGCACCCCATCGATTTGCAAACGCCCTCAAATATCCGTACCGAAGTTGTTTACGATTACAAAACCAACCTGTACATTTTCCAAAATAAAATAGGCGATAAAGTTATCGGAATTCCTTTCACAATGACTCCTGCGGAGTACATGCAATACACACAAAAACAACTGAACATCAACTATTTCAGAAATAGAAATGCCATTGGTTCCGAAGCGGAATCCGAATTGCCGGAGCAAGAATTTTCGCTCTTCAATATACGGAAAAGCAACAACTTGCTGGAAGATATTTTTGGTCCGGGCGGCGTGCAAATAACCACGCAGGGCTTTGTGGAACTGACTACCGGACTGAAAAGAAACGTTACCGATAATCCTACCCTACCCGAACGCGCCCGTAAACGTAGCATCTTCGACTTCAGCCCCCAAATTCAGTTGAACGTGAACGCTAAAGTGGGCAACAAAATAAATTTCGGGATGAATTACAACAACGACGCCACCTTCGATTTCGATGCGCGACGTATAAAGTTGGCATATCAGGGAGATGAAGACGAAATCATCAAAAATATTGAAGCCGGAAATGTAAGCATAACCACCGGCAACTCGCTCATACAAGGCGGCGCGGCGCTTTTCGGCATTAAGTCCGATTTGCAGTTTGGCAGATTGCGTGTGAACACCATTATTTCGCAGCAAGAATCGGAATCGAAGACCGTGCATTCACGAGGCGGAGTGCAAACCACACCTTTCGAACTCACGGCCGACCAATACGATGAAAATCGCCATTTCTTTCTTAGCCACTATTTCAGAGACAATTACGACCGGGCGCTCACAAAATTACCTTACATTCAATCGGCCATTTTAATAACGCGTGTGGAAGCATGGATAACCAACAAACGAAGCAATTACGAGCAATCGCGCAACATCCTGGCTTTTGCCGATCTGGCCGAACACAGCGTCATTCACAATCCGTTTTGGTCGCCTTCCGGCGCTGAAAACGTGCCACACAACGAGGCAAATACGCTTTACCCGCAACTGATTTCTACCTACACCGGCGCACGCGATATCAGTCAGTCCGCCAATATCTTTCCGGCAAACGTGCTCATCGGCCGCGATTACGAAAAGGTAGAAAGCGCGCGGTTGCTGACTGCGTCGGAATACACCTTTCAACCCCAGCTGGGATACATTTCGCTGCGGATGCCGCTTCAACCCGATGAAGTATTGGCGGTTGCCTTTGAATATACCTACAACGGAAAAGCGTATCAGGTGGGTGAGTTTTCGAATAACATTACCGCCACCAATAATTCGGGGAGCGCCTTATTTCTAAAGTTGCTGAAACCCGTGTCTTTTTCGCCGCAATCTTACACGTGGCACCTGATGATGAAGAATATTTACACCTTGGGTTACAGCGCGTATAATATTCAGAAAGACCGGTTTAAACTCAATATCGCGTATCAGAGCGATACCACGGGTGTTTACCTGAATTACATCCCCGATGGCGATATCCGAAACGATTTACTGCTGAAAGTGATGAATCTGGACAACCTGAACATGCAGAACGACCCCTATCCCGACGGGATTTTCGATTTCATAGACGGTTATACCGTAATGGCCGATAATGGACGCGTTATATTCCCCGTAGTGGAACCCTTCGGGTCTCACTTGCGAAAAAAAATAGGCAACGACGCCATTGCCGACAAATACGTTTTCCAGCAACTTTACGATTCTACGCTGACGGTTGCCCGCCAAATTGCAGAAAAAAACAAGTTCCGGATTTCGGGCGAATATCGCGGAAGTTCCGGCGCGGAAATTAACCTGGAAGCCATGAACGTGGCACGCGGTTCGGTGCGCGTTACTGCCGGCGGAGTTACCTTGGCCGAAGGAACCGATTATACGGTAGATTACATTTCCGGCACGGTAAACATCATCAATCAGGCAATATTAGACTCCGGAACGCCCGTGAGCGTATCGCTCGAAAACCAATCGGTGTTCAGTATGCAACGAAAAACCATGATGGGATTGAACCTGAGTTATGATTTCTCGAAAAACCTCGCCGTAGGCGCCACCCTGATGCACTATTACGAGAAACCACTCACCATGAAGACCGGTTTTGGCGAAGAATCGGTAAAAAATACGCTTTGGGGGATGAATACTTCGTTCAAAAAAGAGTCGTACGCCCTTACCAACTTACTGGATATGTTGCCGTTTGTGGAGGCTACGGCCCCCTCGCAACTTACCGGAAACCTTGAGTTTGCGCACCTGATACCCGGACACTACAAAAACAAATATACCGGCGAATTTTCTTATCTCGACGATTTTGAAACATCCACATCGGGTATCGATTTGCGCTCGCCTTACAGTTGGTCGCTGGCCTCCACGCCGTTCAACAACACTTCCAGCGGATTGTTTCCCGAAGCGGCGTTGTCCAACAACATCGATTACGGAAAAAATCGCGCACAAATGGCGTGGTTTTATATCGACGGATTGTTTACGCGCCGAAATTCATCGCTCACCCCCGCGCACATAAAAAACGATAAAGAGCAGTTATCCAATCACTTGGTTCGCGAAATTTACGAACGCGAAATTTTCCCCAACAAAGAAGCCGTTTACGGTGAACTGCCCATTATTCCGGCGTTGAACCTTTCGTTTTATCCCGATGAGCGAGGCCCATACAACCTCGATACCAACATCGGTTCCGATGGAAAATTGCTCAATCCGCGCAACCGCTGGGGCGGAATTACGCGGCGGATGGACACACGCGATTTTGAAGCCGCCAACATCGAATACATCGAGTTTTGGCTGATGGATCCCTTTGTGAACGATGAAACGGGTACATCGCGCGGCGGCGATTTGTATTTCAACCTGGGCGAGATTTCGGAAGACATATTGAAAGACGGGAAAAAGTTTTTCGAAAACGGATTGCCCGTGAATGGCGACGAATCTGCTGTTGGACAAAGCGTTTGGGGAAAATATCCGCTCCGGCAATCCACCGTTTATGCGTTCGATAATTCGCTGGGAGACGAGTCGCGCCGGATTCAGGACGTGGGGCTAAACGGCTTGAACACCCAAGAAGAAAAAATACACCCCACGTATTCCAATTACCTGAACGATATTTCCACACGGCTTTCGGGCGAAGCCGTATCGAGAATGCAAGCCGATAATCACTCGCCGCTGAACGACCCCGCCGGCGATAATTTCCGCCATTATCGCGGTCAAGAGCAAGACCGGGAGCAAATGAGCATTTTAGACCGATACAAGTACTACAACGGCACCGAAGGAAATTCGCAAGCCCCCGACGGCGCGCAACCCTATTCTACCGCCTCGCGCACAACCCCCGATGTGGAAGACATTGATAACGATAACACGCTGAACGAGAATGAATCATACTATCAATATAAAGTACAGCTTCGCCCCGAAAACATGACTGTGGGCAGCAATTACATTGTTGACAGGCGGGAAGTAGCCGTTTCGCTGCGCAACGGTGAAACCGGGAACGTAACGTGGTATCAGTTTAAAATTCCTGTTCGCGATTTTCATTCGCGCATTGGCAACATTCAGGGATTCAACAATATCCGGTTCATGCGGATGTTTCTGACCGATTTTGAACAGCCCGTGTTTTTGCGGTTTGCCACACTGGAACTCGTGCGAAGCGAATGGCGCACGTACATGCAAAACCTGCAATGGGGCGGTGCTGTTTCCGGATTGGGCAAACTCGAAATTTCAACCGTGAATATAGAAGAAAACAACGACCGTACGCCCGTAAACTACGTGCTTCCGCCCGGCGTTACGCGTATTCTGGACCCGAGCCAGCCGCAACTCCGTCAACAAAACGAACAATCACTTGCACTGAAAGTGAATAACCTCGACCCGAACGATTCGCGGGCCATTTACAAGAACACGCTCTACGATTTACGCCGCTACAAACGCCTGCAAATGTTTGTACATGCCGAAGAGCTTGCCGGCGAGGCGGATAACTTGCAAGACGGCGAAATGGCCGTTTTTATGCGCATCGGTTCCGATTATCGAAACAATTACTACGAATACGAAATCCCGCTGCGGTTAACGCCTGCCGGACGTTATAGCACCCGCATCCCCACCGACCAGGAAACCGTGTGGAAACCCGAAAACATGTTTGATTTTCCGCTAAAAATACTGACTGATTTAAAATTGAAGCGCAATGCCGAAAAACGACGAGAAAACGGCGTAACTTATCTTACACCCTATTCGCAAAACGACCCCGATAAACCCGACAACCGCATTACAATTGTGGGAAACCCATCGCTTGCCGAAGCAAAAGTGATGATGATTGGCGTACGAAACCGCGCGAATACCAACAAATCGGCAGAAGTGTGGGTAAACGAACTGCGGTTGAGCGAGTTTGATGAAAAAGGCGGCTGGGCGGCACAAGGAAACGTGCAGCTAACGTTATCGGATATTGGTACGGTGAGCGTTTCGGGACGAAAAGAAACAGCCGGCTTTGGCGCGCTCAATCAACGCCTGCTGGAACGGCGAAACGATGATTATTCATCCATAAACGTGGCAATGAACATAGAACTCGGGCGCTTCTTGCCGGCACAAGCCCACGTATCGGCGCCCTTGTATTACGCCTTTTCCAACGAAACCATTGCTCCGCAATACGACCCGCTCGACCAGGATATTTTACTTTCGGAATCGTTGAAAAACATACAAAACAATCACGAAAAAGATTCCATCAGTAATTTGGCCAATACAAACACCACGCACAAAAGCCTGAGCCTGAATAACGTGAAAGTAGATATTAAAAGCAGAAATCCCATGCCGTACGACCCGGCTAATCTCAGTTTGGGGTACGCTTACACCGAAAATCATTATCAAAATCCCGAAACCGAATACAACAACACTGTGCATCAGCGGTTGCAGGCAAATTACAACTACACACCGTTTGTGCGTCCTTTTGAACCGTTTAAAAACATACAAAGCAATTCGGGTTGGTTGAAACTGATAAAATCCATCAACCTGAATTACTTGCCCAACAACATTCAAATCAGCTCCGGCATGATGCGGAATTATCAGGAAACGCAGCTACGCGATTTGAATGCGTATGCCTCGGGACAAACACAATCGCAGCGGCAACTGCTCACATTCAGCCAGAATTTTGTTTGGGACAGGCGGTTTTCTCTGACGTGGGATTTGAGCCGAAACCTAAAAACATCGTTCCGCTCGGGAACCATTGCGGAGATTGAAGAACCGTATTTACAGGTAAACCGAAAAATTAACCGGGACGATTACGAAATTTGGAAAGATTCTGTGATTCAGAGCATAAGAAACCTGGGAAAACCGCTCAATTACGAGCAATCGGCCGATGTGGCCTACACCCTTCCTCTGGCGCAAATTCCCGTGTTGGATTGGATAAGTGCAAGTACGGCATACAACTCGCGCTACCGGTGGGAACGCGGCGCGTATATTCTCGATGAAAATATCGGTAATTTTGTTCAGAACGATATGTCCGTTACAACAAATGCACGGCTCAATCTGGTGCAGTTGTACAATAAAATAGGATTTTTACGGGAAACCAATCAGCGGTTTGAAGCTGCCGGCGCGTCCAATTCATCCCCAAACAACCTGTTTGCCGATATAGCGCAATACGCACTTCGCGGGCTGATGATGGTGCGAAGCGTGAACGCGAATTTCGGGTACAAATCGAGAACGGATATTCCGGGATTTAATCCCATGGCAGGTAATTTTCTGGGGCAATCCGATTCGCCTTCCGGATTAATTCCGGGTTGGGGTTTCGCTTTCGGATTTGAAGGCGGTGAGCGTTTTTTGGAACGTGCCAACGCCAACAACTGGCTGGTGAAAGACGAGAACAACTTATCACCGGCCATTTACAACCAAACCAAAAACCTGCGAATGGATGCCGCGATTGAGCCGGTAAAAGGCTTGGTGATTGACTTAAACGCACTTTATGAAGACAACCGGCGCACCGAAATCCGTTATATGTTCGACGGAATGCCCAAACTTTACGGCGGCAGTTTTGCCATGACAACTGTTACGCTATCGTCGGCGTTTGAAAATTCGTCGGCACGAAACGATTATTTTTCAGCATCGTTCAATCGTTTTTTGGAGAATCGCGGGGTTATTGCAGGCCGGCTGCGCGAGAAATACCAAAACTCCACCTATCCCAATACCGGATTCATAGCCGAAACCGCTTTTCGGGAGCAGCCATTCAACGTGTCCAACGGCGATGTGAATCCAAATTCGGCGGATGTGCTCGTTCCCGCTTTTTTAGCGGCGTATGCCGGGAAAGATGCCCGCAGAGTGAGTTTGACGGCTTTTCCGGCACTGAGCGCGTTGTTGCCCAACTGGGATGTTTCGTACAACCTGCTGCAGATGATGCCGATGCTGCAAAGCAATTTCCGTTCGTTGCAGATAACGCACAAATATGTGTCGCAGTATCGCGTGGGAACGTTTTCATCGTTCCTGAACTGGGTGCCGATGGGCGATAATTCCGATTTGGGATACATTCGCGATGTAGTTACCGGCACGCCCGTTCCTTCGTCGCCCTACGATATTTCGGCAGTGAATGTAATCGAAAGTTTTGCCCCGCTCTTTGAGGCGCGTGGTGTTTTAACCAATAATATGTCGCTTAATTTCCGTGTTAATCGTACGCGGTCGCTTAACCTGAATATTTCTTCGTACCAAATTGTTGAAATCAACGACAACGACCTTGTTTTGGGGTTGGGATATCGTTGGCCTCACTTCAACCGCATTATCGGCTTTGGCTCCAATTCCATAAGGCCCGAACGCCGCCGCTCACGCGCTTCGCGCATTGTTCAAACCGGCCAAAATACTACCGGTTTACCCGAATTTAATAACGATCTGAATATTCGCGTGGATATTTCCCACAAAAATACCCATGCGCTCATCCGCAAAATAGAAGACGGTTTCACACAAGCCACCAGCGGGTTGAAAACCACAACCGTTCGCTTTTCCGCCGATTACGCCATGAGCCGATCGCTCACGCTTCGGGCGTTTTTCGATAAGATGATAAATACGCCGTTGGTTTCTTCGTCGGCATATTCCACCTCCAACACAAGTGCGGGAATGAGTTTGAGGTTTAATTTGAATCAGTAAACCGGGTGCTGCGAAACAGCGTTCGGCCTTAGCCAATTCCGATTCGCAGGGATATACTTTGGGTTGAAACGCGAAGCAACCGCGGGAATATACTTCGAGTTGGAACTCGAAGCACCCGGTGAGAATAAAATCACCCCTGCATCAAATCCACCAACCCCGCGTTTTCGCATTTCATGATCCGTCCCGGAAATGTTTGCACGATGGAATAATTGTGGGTGGACATAATCACCGCCGTTCCCGAATCGGAAATTTGCTGCAGTAAATCCACAATCTGGCTTCCCGTTTCGGGATCGAGGTTTCCGGTGGGTTCATCAGCCAAAATAAGCGCCGGCGAGTTGAGCAATGCCCGGGCAATTACCACGCGCTGCTGTTCTCCTCCCGACAGTTCGTGCGTCATTTTATAGGTTTTATTTTGCATGCCCACTTGCACCAACACTTCGTTTATGCGGTGTTTAATATCGGTTTTGTTTTTCCAACCGGTAGCGCGGAGCACAAACTCCAGGTTTTTTTCTACCGTTCGGTCTATAAGCAGCTGAAATCTTGAAACACGATGCCTATTTTCCGCCGCAAGTAAGGTATTTGCTTTCTTCGCAGGTTTTGCAGGTGATAATCGAACACGCGCGCATCGCCCGCCTCTATCGGAAGCTCGGCATACATGCTTTTCAGCAATGTACTTTTGCCCGAGCCCACCTTGCCGATGATATACAAGAAATCGCCCCGGTCAACCTCAAGGTTTACATCGCGCAAAATAATATTTTCATCCCTGTTTAACTGTACTCCGGTGTATTTTATCAAACTATCCACACTCATTATTTAAAAAATTGAATGATAAACGGATACCTCCAATATTCGCCGTTGTTGGCTTTTACTCCGGCCATAACTACAAATACAATGTAGATGACTACCAACACCAAAAGCAGCGGAATACCAATGATGGTTATTGCCAGCACTGCGCTGTAAATGAGATAGCTGATGGTGAAGTTAAGAATGTTTTTTCCGTGTAAATCTACATTGGCGTTGGTGTCTTTGTTGGTTATCCACATAATTACGGGCGCTACAAATCCGGCAAGCGGAATTGCCAGCCCCAAAAATTGCGATAAGTGCATCAACATCAGGTAGGTGTTTTCGGAAAGTCCGAAAAGCGGTTTCCTTGCATCCGATGAAGAAGCCGAAGAGGTTGTATCGTTCAGTATTTTTGTTTTCTCGCGCTGATACTCCTCTTCGGTAATACTGCCTTTTTCGCGCAGTTCGTCCAAAATTTTCAAATCTTCGTATTTCATAATTTTGCGGTGTTTTGTTGTGATTTACGGGGTATGAACCCTAAGTTTAAACTTCTACTTAAATTAACAATTTATCAATTAATTCAACCATTTCATAAAATTCTTCTTCTTCGAACAACCGGGTGAGCATCACAATTTTACCCTCTCTGTCGATGATGATGTTTCGCGTAATTCCGGCATTTTTTTCGGCATACATCCCAAAAATGCTTGCGTCCGGATCCATCCCGATGGGATAAGTTACTCCGGTTGCTTCGCGCAATACCTGAATTTTTTCTACCGGTTCTTCGCGATCAATTCCGTATAACGCAAACTGCGGGTTGTCTTTGTGTTTCAACCATATATTCTTTTCAATATAAGGCATTTCCTTTCTGCAAACGCCGCACCAGCTGGCGGTAAACTGCAACATAACCACTTTGCCGCGCAAATCGGATAATTTTACGGTTCCTCCTTCGGGAAGTTCCATTTCAAAATCGGGCGCCATATCGCCCACTTTCACCAGGTATTGCCTGTCATCGGCACTTTCAACCTGCACGGTGTCTTGCTTTTCGGCAATCTCATTGCTTTTCTTAGCAGATGAGTTGCAGGCTGCAAAAAATAAAACCGATAAAAAGATAAAAAATAATTCTTTAAACATAGTTTTACGATGGTTTTTCAAATTAATTCCTTTTTACTCTGAGCTCTTTGCTCAACGCCCTTCGCTCATTCTCCTACAAAGATACCTTTTTTTCTCTTTTTCCAAACTTATTATACAAAAATAACGCGATAATCAGCGCAGTTAATGAACCCAGCATATTGGCTATGAAATCGCCCCATTCCGCTCCTCTTGTTGGAAAGAAGTATTTCTGCATCAATTCAATACCGCCTCCGTAAATTACGGGTAAAACAAAACCCCAGAAAATCCATTTTCCTACGTTGGGTTTGCCGCGATGCAAGCGGTAATAATCGAATAAGCAAACGGCCGAAAGTACCAAAAACATCCCAAAGTGCGCCATTTTATCCCACGGAATGCCGGTGGGCATGTCGGGGACATCGTTGCTGCTAATCAGGCAGGTTACAATAAAAATAAATAATCCTACGAAAACAGGCAGTAAAATATGGCGGATGTAATTCTTCATACACAAACAAGAAGTTAGAAATCAGAAATCAGAAGTCAAACTGAACAAGAAGAGCCGAATGCCCTTGGCGTTTACGTTTTGCACTTCAGTTTACGTTTAAAATTCGGCTTCAAAGATAATTCAAAAAAAATGACCTGCACCCGATTTTAAAAACATATAACTAAAACAATCGCAAAAATTGACGAAAAATTCGTTTCTTTGCCAGCTAATTACAAAGTTATAAATCGATTATTTAGGAATTACATTGAATATGAAAAAAATATCCATTCTGTTTTTCGTCGCGTTTTTCGCGATAAACACCCACGCTCAACCCACTCAAACCGATAAAAATCAGCGGTATTTCGATATCAACAAAAGCATTGATGTTTTCAACTCCGTGATTCGCGAACTGGATATGTTTTACGTAGATAGCCTCAAAGTGGACAGCCTGGTGAACGGAACCATCCGCAATATGCTGGCCAGAATGGACCCCTATACCGAGTATTACACGGAGGAAAACATAGGCGACCTCCAATTCATGACCACCGGAGAGTATGGCGGCATTGGTTCGATAATCTCGTACAACAACAATCAGGTTATCATAAACGAGCCGTACAAAGGGCTTCCGGCAGACAAGGCCGGACTGAAAGCCGGCGACATTATTCTGGAAATTGACGGCGCCGATATGCGCAACGCCACCGTACAAGACGTGAGCGACAAACTCAAGGGCGTGCCGGGCACCAACCTGAAACTAAAAATTCAGCGTCCGGGCGAAAGCAAGCCGCGCGAAATAACCATCGTGCGCGAAAAAATTGAAATGGATCCCATCACCTACTCCGCCGTCATGGACGATAATATGGGGTATTTGCACTTCTCCGGATTCACCAGCGGAAGCTCAAGCCGGGTAAAAGAAACCATAACCGATCTGAAGAAAAAAGGCGCCGAATCGCTGGTTATAGACTTGCGCGGAAACGGAGGCGGCATATTGGACGAAGCGGTTAATGTTGTCAACTTTTTTGTTCGTAAAGGACTGGAAATTGTTTCTACGCGCGGAAAAGTGAAACAATGGGACCGCTCGTACTTCACGCAAAACCAGCCGATAGATACAATTATGCCCATTGTGGTTCTCATTGATACGGGGTCGGCTTCGGCATCGGAAATTGTGGCCGGTTCGCTGCAAGATTTGGATCGTGCGGTTATTATTGGCAACCGCTCTTTCGGAAAAGGATTGGTTCAAACGCCGCGCGATTTGCCGTACGGCGGAAACATTAAAATCACCACATCTAAATACTACATCCCCAGTGGACGAGGCATTCAGGCGCTCGATTATTCGCACCGCAACCCCGATGGCAGCGTAGCGCGCGTTCCCGACAGCCTGACCAATGTTTTCACCACAAAAAACGGTCGCGAAGTACGCGATGGCGGCGGCATCACGCCCGATTACATTATTTCGCAGGAAAACAGCGGAACCATAGGTTATTACCTGTTGGCGGAAAACATTATTTTCAATTGGGTTACCAATTGGGCGCAAAAAAATCCCACCATTGCCGCTCCGCAGGATTTCCGGCTTTCGGATTCTGATTACGAACAGTTTAAACAATTTGTGAAAAGCAACGATTTTGAATACGACCAAATGAGCGTTCGCACGTTGGAATCGTTGAAAAACATAATGGAATTCGAAGGATACTTCAACACTGCTTCCGATGAATTTAAAGCGTTGGAGGCTAAATTGCAACCCAATCTCGACAGGGACTTGGAACTTTTCAAAAATGACATCCGGCAAATGATCGAGACCGAAATAGTGCAACGCTATTATTACAAAGAAGGCGTGCTCATGCATCAGCTGCAGGACGACCCGGCCTTGAAAAAAGCAAAAGAAGTATTGAAAGACAACGGTTTATACAACTATACGTTGCAACCCAAACCGGCTAATATGCCGCCGGCAAAGGAAATTAAGGAAAAAATTGAGAATCAGTATTCGTAACTAAAACCACCGTCTGTGCGTTCTATTGTATCAATTTTATTACTATTTTTCATTTTCCCGTTTTCTAACGCGCAGGAAAAACGCGTCAGCCTGCTTTTTGCCGGCGATGCTATGCAACACTTGCCGCAGGTACGCGCTGCGCAAACTGCCGACGGCTATAATTACGATTCCTGCTTTTATTTGCTGAAAGACAAAATTTCGGCCGCCGACATTGCCTGCGTAAATTTCGAAACCACGTTGGGAGGAAAGCCTTTTTCGGGTTATCCCATGTTTAGTTCGCCCGACGAATTTGCTTTCGGGCTGAAAGATGCCGGTTTCAACGTGTTTTTTCTCGCCAACAACCACGTGGTGGACAAAGGCCGCAAAGGTTTCGAAAGAACAATCGGCGTACTGGATTCCATCGGAATAAAATATACCGGGGCATTCAAATCGAAAGATTCGCGCGGATTGAATTATCCGCTGATGATAATAAAAAACGGCATTCGAATCGCTTTTCTGAATTACACCTACGATACAAACGGCTTACCGGTTACACCTCCCAATGTTGTAAATACTATTGACACACTGCAAATGAAAAGCGATTTGCGGCTTACCGAGCTTTACAACCCCGATATTGTTATCGCCAACATGCACTGGGGCGACGAATACGTTACCCGCCCCAACGCCGAACAACGCAAGCTGGCCGATTTTTTGTTCCGTAACGGCGTAAGAATCATTATCGGAAACCATCCGCACGTAGTGCAACCGCTGGTTACAAACGAAGCAAACGGCGAAATTGAAACGGTTGTTTATTATTCGCTCGGAAATTTTATATCGAACCAGCAAAGAGTAAATACCGACGGTGGCGCGTTGGCTGAAATCGTTATCAGCAAACCGGATGATGAGAGTGCGGTTGTAATAGAATCGTGCGATTATTCGTTGGTTTGGGTAAGAAAATATACCGAAAAAGGAAAATTAAACTACACGCTGATTCCGGTTGAAGAACACAAAAAAACGGCAAATCCGGTTTTAACTCCGCAAGAATTGCAAAAAATGAATATCTTTGCAACCAACGCCGATAAAATTATCGGAACGAAAAATTGATTTTCATGCCAACATTAGATTTTGTATTTCGCTTATTAGCCGCTATGGCAGCCGGCGGAGCATTGGGGTTGGAACGGCAGATACACAACAAAAGCGCCGGGTTTCGCACCAACACGCTGGTTTCGGTAGGAGCTTGCATTTATGTGTTAATCAATGTGTTGCTGACCGAAAACAACGGAGATCCCACACGAATAATCGGACAAATTGTTACCGGAATAGGTTTTCTTGGCGCCGGCGTAATTTTACATCGCGGAATGAATGTCCAAGGCCTTACTACCGCGGCAACAGTGTGGTGTAGCGCGGCTTTAGGATGCCTGGCCGGTTTGGGCTTGTTTATTGAACTTTTGATTGCCACGCTGACAATTATTCTTGTAAATACCACCTTTAAAAAAGCCGACAAATGGTTTATGAGCGAAAAAAAGAAAACCGACGCCGACAATAAAGATAAGAAATTCGAATGACTTCAGCGAACCGGTGCAACCATAATTCCGGTGCACGATTTTTGCGAGTTGCCATAATCGCTCAATGTTTTTTCATCTATTATTACCTTGTTTTTCGCGCTTGAGGCGTGGATAAAAGTAAGTTTTCCGTTCTTTTTGTAGGCAAAGCCTGTGTGTGTAGTGTCTAAACCTTTTATGGATGTGGTGAAAGCAATCATGGCCATGTGCGGAATTTGCGCGGCCTGCGATTCAATTTCACTTTTGGGCAAATAATAAAATCCTTTTCGATTATTTATCTCATTTTCAATAATTTTTATTTCTTTGAGCATCTCGTCGTCGGTTTTCAGGGCATTATAAGCTGCGCGGTGAGACGACATGAAATCGATGGTTTTCGCCTCTAATACACCTCCCAACCGCTTGGTGATTGGCGATAAAATTTTCTTCTCTTCGTTGTTGTACACCCAGTCCGATGTGTAGTGAAGTCGCGACTCGTAACCGTTGAGCGCACCATTTCGATACCGTATTTTTTGCAATTGCGAAGCAAAATTATCAAATGAAAAATCTTCCGATACGGCCGTGTTTGCCAATGCCATAACCGTTTCGATGAAAGTAACGCAATCGAATTCCCGAAGGTTTATCACCAACATTTCGCAAGCGTTGTTATCCAGTGTGCCTGCCGTGTAAGGTGTGTCGAGGAAAAACTCCGCCGTTTTTTGTAAAACCAATTCTTTTGATTTTGTGCTCAAGGGTTGAATCTGCCTCACGTATTCTTCGAAAATAGTTTTGTCTTGCGGCTTAAAATTCACGTGTTGTGAGAAAACCGAATGGATGAAAAAACAGGTGAAAAGCAGTATGAAAAAAAGAGATTTTTGTCGCATTTTTGAAGTGTTTTAATGGATTATAACTACCAATCTATCGGTTCAATACCGTTTGCCTGCAAATAAGCATTTGTTTTGCTAAAGTGCTTATTACCAAAGAATCCTCTATGAGCTGATAAAGGCGAAGGGTGTGTTGACCTTAGCACCAAATGTCTATTCGCATCTATGTTTCCTCCTTTTCGTTGGGCGTATGCACCCCAAAGGATGAAAACCAGGTTTTCTCGTTCGTTTGCCAGGTGATAAATGGCGGAATCGGTAAATTCCTCCCATCCTTTGTGTTGATGAGAACCCGCCTGATGCGCCCGCACGGTAAGCGTGGCGTTCAATAAAAGCACCCCTTGCCTACTCCACCTCTCCAGGTTTCCCGATGCGGGAATGGGCGTGCCTAAATCGTTGTGTATTTCTTTGTAAATATTGACTAACGATGGCGGAATGCGCACGCCGTCGTTTACCGAAAAGCATAATCCATGCGCTTGTCCGGGTTCGTGATAGGGATCTTGCCCCACAATAACAACTTTCACCTTATGAAAAGGACATTTATCGAAAGCGTTGAAAATAAGTTTTGCAGGCGGGTAAACGGTGCGCGTGGAATATTCATTGCGCACAAAATCGGTAAGCGATTTAAAATATGGTTTCTCAAATTCGTCTTTCAGCCTGTGTTTCCAACTTTCTTCAATTTTAACAATCATATTTCGCCGGTTTTATGTGCCGTAAAAGTATAAAAAAGTTGGCAATAATACGAATCAACTGCTCAATTTATCAAAGCTGAAAAGAAAAAATCAAATCAGAAAAATATCGTTTTCCGCCGCTTCTTTTCTTATTTCTTTCGGCCAAATACTTGCCTGAATTTCACCTATGTGCGCTTTGCGCAAATAATACATACACAACCGCGATTGTCCAATGCCACCGCCGATGGAAAGCGGAAGTTCATTGTTTATGAGGCGTTTATGGAAAAACAAATTCAGCTTATCTTCCTGATTTTTAATTTTTAATTGCTTCAGCAACGCGTTTTTATCCACCCGTATTCCCATCGACGATAATTCTACCGCTCGTTCGAGCACGGGATTCCAAACGAGCAAGTCGCCGTTCAAGCCTTCGAATCCTTCTTCGTTGAGGGTTGTCCAGTCGTCATAATCTGCTGCCCGTCCGTCGTGGGATTCTCCGTTGGAGAGTTTTCCGCCGATTCCGACAATAAAAACGGCTCCGCAGTCTTTCGCTATGGCGTCTTCACGATCTTTTGACGCCATGCCGGGATATTTCTGCAACAATTCTTCGGCAGAAATAAATGTTATATTGCGGGGAAGTTGGGGTTTTATTTCCGGAAAATATTCATGCACAAGGTATTCGGTACGAAGCATGGCGCTGTAAATCCGCTCCACCACTTCTTTCAGGAAACAAACCGTGCGGTCTTCTTCGCCGATTGCCATTTCCCAATCCCACTGATCCACGTACAATGAGTGCAAATTGTCCAATTCTTCATCGGCTCTGATGGCGTTCATATCGGTATAAATTCCGAATCCTCTTTCAATTCCGTAATCGGCTAAGGTCATTCTTTTCCATTTTGCCAGCGAATGCACGATTTCGGCAACCGTGTTGTTCATATCTTTGATCGGAAAGCTCACCGGACGCTCCACGCCATTGAGATCGTCGTTGATTCCGGTTCCCTTTTCTACGAAAAGCGGGGCGGTAACACGCCGAAGCCGCAACTCGGATGATAAATTCTGCTGAAAAAAATCTTTTATTTTCTTAATCCCAAGTTCGGTCTGACTCAGGTTTAAAAGTGGCTTGTATCCGTTGGGAACAATTAGGTTTGACATTTCAATCTGTTTAATGCAATAATCCTGCAAAGATAATTCATTTTTCCAATTTGTCAAACTTTAAATCAAGTATAACGCATTTTGATAAGTTTATACTGAATATACAATCAAAATCACATTAAGCATCTAATTTGCCTATTATTTCGCTGATTGATTTAAGATTATGCCTATCCAAATAATCCGCTATTCCATCGATAACTTTCATGGAAATAGCGGGATCGATAAAATTATAAGTTCCTATTTGTATGGCAGTTGAGCCGGCCAGTATAAATTCGATGGCATCGGCCGTGTTGGAAATACCGCCCATCCCGATAATCGGAATTTTCACCGCGTTATAAACCTGCCAAACCATGCGCAAGGCTATGGGTTTTATGCACGGGCCCGACAAACCTCCGGTTACGGTGGAGAGCTTGGGGCGGCGTGTTTCTGCATCGATGGCCATTCCCAAAAAAGTATTAACCAGCGAAACGGAATCTGCGCCTTCGTCTTCTATGGCACGGGCAATCTCGGTAACATCCGTAACATTGGGCGATAATTTCACTATCAGCGTTTTGGGATACACTTTTCGCACCGCGCGCGTTACTTCAGCGGCCGATGCACAGGATGTTCCGAATGCCATTCCGCCTTCTTTTATGTTGGGGCAGGAAATATTAACCTCAATGGCGGGCACTTTATCCAAATCAGCAAGCCGCTCCGTGCATTTCACATAATCGTCTATTTTTGAGCCGGATACATTAACCACAATGTGTGTGTTGTACTCTTTTATGGTCGGGTAAATATGTTCGGCAAAATAATCCACGCCTTTGTTCTGCAAACCCACGGCGTTGAGCATGCCCGCGGGCGTTTCGGCCATTCTGGGATAGTTGTTGCCTTGCCGGGGCTCCAACGTGGTTCCTTTCACAAAAATGCCTCCCAGGCGGTTTAGATCGATAAAATCGGCATATTCCGTGCCGTATCCGAAAGTGCCTGATGCTGTGGTTACCGGATTTTGCAATTCCAGGTTTCCTATATTTACTTTTAGTCTATCCATTTCAATTCATTGGTGTTAAAAACCGGGCCTTCTGTGCACGTGCAGAGGTTTCCTCTGGTTGTTTTTTCTATGCAGCATAAACATGCGCCGAAACCGCAAGCCATTAAATTCTCCAACGATGCCTCACATTCGATGTTTTTTTCCCGGGCGTATCTTGCCACGGCCACCATCATGGGTTTTGGCCCGCAGGTGTAAATAAAATCGTAACGGTTTTTCTGCAAAACAGAATGATGCGTTACAAAGCCTTTCTCTCCAAACGAACCGTCTTCGGTGGTACAAAATACGGTTCCGAATTTTTCAAAATCGTTCAATTGCAACAGGTCTTTTTCGGAACGTCCGCCCAGCAGAAAATCGGGTGAAAATTCTTTTTCGTGCAGTTTTTCCCCCAGAAAAAGCATGGGCGCTGTTCCCACTCCACCTCCAACAAGCAAAAACTTGCCTTTTTCTTGCGGAACTGTGAATGAATTTCCTAACGGAAAAATAATATTCAGCGTTTGTCCCACAGGCGTTTCGCATATTTTTCGGGTTCCTTCGCCTATTTGCTGTATGAGCAGCCACATCTCGTTGGTTTCCTTATCAACGAAATTAATGGAAATGGGCCTTCGCAAAAAAATGCCGCTGGAATTTTCCACCAATATTTGCACAAACTGTCCGGGAAGCATGTCCGGCAACGCTTCGTTGTTTGCCGGCGTAACTTTCAGCAAGTTGTTTTGATAATTCAGCGCCTGGTTATAGGTTACTTTGAAATCGAGTACTTTCATTCGGAGAAAAACTTTATTTACTGCAAAGTTACACCATAATTTTCAATTCACATAAACACACGCGAAAAACCGGCTGCGAAAAAACCGACTAAACATAAAAAAAACCTGCTCAGTGCAGGTTTTTTTTATTGAGAAATGGTAATATTTATCTTTTTTTGTTTTTATCGGGAACCGTCCATAAATAAACCGTTCTGCCGTCCACCGAAATTTGTTTATCGGGCTCCCAGTCTCCCATATCAAAAGCGTGAGAAACAACGCGGCTACCCGGTTTCATTTCTTTCAGGATTTTTGGTTTCAGCTTCAGGTTCACATCCGGAAGCAGATAAAGAGTTAAGACATTGGCTTTGCTGAAATCGAAATCGAAAAGATTTCCTTCATAAAATTTCACTTTGTCTGTTACCCCTTGTTCACGCGCGTTGCGGTTAGCGTCCTCAATCCTGTCGGGATTTAAATCAACACCTATACCGGTTGCACCGTATTTTTTCGCGGCAGTTACTACCATACGGCCGTCTCCACAACCCAAATCATACACTACATCATTCTTGCCAACTTTAGCCAAGTCTAACATAGCTTCCACTACATCCATAGGTGTAGGCACGTATGGAACATCCAGATTAACCTGAGCGCTAACACGCGTGAGGCCTACGAGTAGCAAAAAAGCTAATACATACTTAAAAGATTTCATGTTTTTGTAATTTTAATTGTTAGAAATTTAAATGCTCTATATTATAAAGCTTTATACGGGGAAATTGTTCAGATATCATCATTAATTATTGACCTTGCCATTATGGTTTTTCGACGACACCCTGCTTCGGAAAAGGAGATAAAAAATCAAGCCGACGGCCAAAAGCCCAACTCCCAGCCAGGCGCCCCGGCCTGTGTAAGTTAAACTTGAATACAGCAAATAGGCGCAAGAGCCGATAAAAAGTAACGGTGTAATGGGATATAAAGGCACCTTGAAAGGCCTTGGCTCATTTGGTTTCTTCACGCGCAATACCATCAAACTGATACCGGAACACAAAAAGAAGAACCAAAACACGGGCGCCGTAAAATCTACCATGGCTTCAAATCCGTTTCGGGCAAAAGCTCCGAAGATGATGAGCGCCACAGCAATAACGCCCTGCAAAATGAGCGAATTTACGGGCGCTGATTTGCTTCCGTTCCATTTTCCCAGAAATGCAAACGGCTTAAAATCCTTTCCCAGCGCGTAATTCGATCTCGCCCCGGTGAAAATGGTTGTATTGAGCGATGAGAGAGCCGATAAGGAAACCAAAGTGCCAATCAGCACCACACCTTTTTCTCCGAGCACGGCCCTCATCATATCCACGCCTACGGCTTCAGACGCGGCTATTCCCTGTAAGCCCAGCACGTTTAAGAAAGCCAAGTTTATAAGGACATATACAAGGGTGATAATCAGAATGCTGACAATGAGTACCAAGGCCATGTTTTTGCTGCCGGTTTTTAATTCCGAAGAAATATACGCCGCCTCGTTCCATCCACCAAAAGTCAATAGTACAAAGATTAACGCCAAACTAAGGGTGGAAAAAGAACCGGACGAAAGCAACGGCTCTTGCGCTACTGCCACCGGCACATCGGGACTTGCAAGAAAACCTACGGCGAGAATTATGAATAAACCGATAAACTGCAACGCTATCAACGATTTTTGCAGCCCCGTTCCAAACTGAATTCCCAAAATATTTATCAGTGTAAGCGTTATCACAACCAATATAGCGTAAAAAGAAGCTGAGAATTGGCCAAGCGAAAGCATTTGCGACATGTAATCACCGGCAATGTATGCGAGCAAAGCTATGGAACCTGTTTGTATAACAGTGATACGCGCCCAGGCGAACAAAAAAGAAAAACCTTTTCCAAAAGCTGTTTTCAAAAAATGATAATCGCCTCCCGCGTTCGGAAAAGTTGAACTGAGTTCGGAGTAACACAACGCGCCGATAAGAGAAACAACGCCTCCCAACACCCAAATGCCCAAAAACCAAAACCAATCGGGCGAGTTGGCCGCTACCACCGAAGGTGTTCTGAATACTCCCGCGCCAATAACCACACCTATTATTAAGACAATAGCATCAACAAGGCGTAAGGTAGGTTTAGGCGTTTCAATCGGGCACGGCGTTCCGTTATCTTCCGAAGAAACTGCCGCGTTGCCGGCAGAATGGTTTTGTGCGTGTAATTTGTTTTCTTTCATCGAGTTATTATTAATAGGCTAAGGAATTATGCAGAAAGGAAATTGTATTAAAAAACTCCGGCGCCTATATTCTCTGTAAATTTTACACGGAAAAACTGATAGAATGCAAATTTTATAATCCGTATTTGGGACAAAATCTTTTCCCAACCTTAAATTTAATGGCATTTTGTTCAGATTCCGAAAAACCAAAGATACAAACAATTAAATTTAATTTATAACTCATTTTTAATTGTTTAACATTTTATAAAATTGATTGATTTTTTGGTAATAGGTTAATAAATTGGCGGAAATTGATCAGCCGGTAAAGCATGTGCCACCCGTTCGTTTTTCAGGATATTGGGGGAAACCCCATGTTCTTATTTTGCCGGATGCGGAATAAAACTTTCAAATGTGTTATCGTTGTAATAAATAATTATTTGAGCAATTTTCTTATCATTGTTTTTTTGCATACTAATAAACTTATCATCAATACGTTGAGTAGTGCTTTCCGGTTTCTTAACTTCATTTGCCTGCGTATTTTGAGGCGTTTCCGCCACGTCGGCGGGAATTATCGGCTTCTGGTTAAATAAATCGTGTTCTTTGGGTATGGTGTCGGAATCGAATCCCTCTTTATACATTTCACCTGAACCCTTAATCAGCCACTCCGTATTAATGTACGGCATTTCCGACAAAATTTTAGAAACAACATCCAAGCTTGGATTATTGCGTCCGTTGAGAATGTGTGAAATGTTGGCTCGGTTAATCTGAAGCTTGTCGGCAAATTTCGCCGGCGACAGGTTTTCATTTTCCATTATTTGCCTTATTCTTTCTCTCATGATGTAGAACTTAAAAAGATGAATAAATATTCAACCATCAAACTATGCGACAAATGTATAAAATATAATTTACAATTAGAAATTTATTTTCAATACATTTGTGATAAACAAACGTACTTTATAAATAAACAAATGTTCTTGTAAAAACGAAGCATTTGTTACTAACTAATAATATGTATAAATTTAAACTTTAAATTATAAATATAATATACTGATATTTATGAGCATATGAATTTAAATAATTGTATTTTTAACTATTTGGGGATGTATCGCTGGATAAAAGCCGTTCAAATTTTATCTATAACTTTAATATTAGCTATTAAACTTCTAATATATAGTGTAATATACTTAATAAATGTATGATTTATTTATTTGTTAAACCAGATAATATACAAAAGTTGCATGCGGAAGCACAAATGTATTTTTCATAAAATTGAATTTATTTTTGTTTCCAACATACTTAAGTAAACAAACGTAAACCAAGTATGCTACAACACTTGTTAGTTTTTATACACAGCTGCATGAAAATTTATGAACTCGGCGGTTGGGGATTTTCAGCCTGTCTTCTACATCAGGCATCGAAAATTGTGAAAAAGTCATCAGGCACATCAGAATGCCATTAAAAACAGAAAATGCCACTCCTGCCCTTATTAAAATATAAATATTCAATTCTCACGAACTTTAAAACAGTCTATATTTATTGGTAATCAATCTATTAAATCGATTATTTAATGTAATTAAAAATGAGCAGATAAATTTTATGGATAGAAAATGAGAAAATTGAGAAAAAATGATTTAATTTGTAAAACTTAAAATACAAGGAAAATGAAAAAGAGCATAATTTCAGTTTTATTTCTCGTGGCCGTTGTTTTATTCGCGTGCGCGCAGGGTAACAAACAAAAAAATCTGTATGATTTTAACGTTACGGATATTGACGGGAAGAAATTCGACCTAACACAATTGAAAGGTAAAAAAGTAATGATTGTAAATGTCGCGTCAAAGTGCGGCTTGACTCCGCAATACGAGCAGCTTCAAGAATTATACGAAGAATATAAAGACAGCGGCTTTGTAATTATCGGCTTTCCGGCCAACAATTTCAACGGACAGGAACC
>JAUNRY010000001.1:32131-34344 GCA_030539475.1 Bacteroidia bacterium
CCCGGCACCAACAGTGATATAAAAGAGTTTTGCACCTTAAATTACGGTGTAACTTTCCCCATGATGGAAAAAATAAGCGTTAAAGGCGATGATCAGGCGCCCATTTACAAGTGGCTGACTCAGAAATCGGAAAACGGGAAAATTGATCAGGAAGTTACCTGGAATTTCCAAAAATTCCTGATAGACGAAAAAGGAAATGTGGTGGATGTGGTGATGCCTAAAGAAAGCCCCAAAAGCGAAGCTATTCTTAATTGGCTGGCAGAAAACTAATGCATTATTTTGTAAACCAGTTCCTTAAGTAATTCGCCGGCAGAGGCGGAAATACTGTCTATTCCTTTCGATTTACCATCGAAAGCGCGTAGGTGTGAGATGATTTCCATCACTTTCAAGGCATTGTAGTTGCGCAAGCCGGTCATATAATCGCGAGCAAAAAACGATGATCGAAGGTTAAGAGCCGACATCACGCTTTGCTCGTTTTTTTGTGGCAACCAAAAGCATTCCAGCAGATTACCGAAATAATTGAAAAAAACTGACAGCGTTACCACGCTGGGATTATCTTTTGGGTTTTTATCGAAATATTCAATAATTCTGTTGGCCGTCAGAATATCTTTCGCAATTACGGCTTTCAGCAATTCAAAATTGTTGTAATCCTTGCTGATACCCACGTTTTTCTCAATAAGTTCGGAAGTAACCGTATTGGAGCCTTGGGGAAGTGAGATTTGCAGTTTTTGCAGCTGCTGAATGAGTTTGCTGATATCGTTTCCCACAAAATCGGTAAGCATTTGAGCGGATTTCTCATCAATTTTGATGTTTTTCTCCGAAAAATAACCTTTAATAAATGCCGGAATTTGGTTTTCGTACCATTTTTTGGATTCAAACACCACGCCGCCGCTTTTCTCGATATTTTTCACCACCGCTTTCCGCTTATCCACCGTACCGTGCTTGTAACTGATAACCAAAACGGTGCTCCTCATCGGATTTTTCGCGTACGAATCCAGTTGTTCGAATTTGTTGAGCTCTTGCGCTTCTTTTACCACAATGAGCTGGTGTTCAGCCATCATGGGGAAACGGCGGGCTGCGCTGATAATGGTGTTTACATCGGAATCAACGCCGTAGAACGTGAGCATATTGAAATCTTTTTCCGTTTCCGTGAGCACATTTTCCGATAAAAGTTCCGTCAATTGATCAATGAAATAGGCTTCATCGCCCATTAGCAAATAAATGGGAACAAATTTGCGGTTGGAAATATCTTTTTTGAGTGAATCGAAAGTAACGTTGGCCATTTTTTTTAGACTTTTAAGACAAACAGATTTTTAGGCCGAAAGGCATCGGTTGCATCTGTCATCGAATTTCCGGCATCCGGCATAATCACCAGTCAAACCGAAGGTGTTTTACCGTAGAACCTCTGTTTATAAGCGTTGAGAGCGATTTAATACCAATTTTCACGTGTTCTTCCACAAAATTTTCGGTAATTATCTTGTCGCTTTTATCGGTTTTCACGCCGGTGGAAATCATCGGCTGGTCGGAAACCAGAAGCAACGCTCCCGTGGGAATATGATTGGCAAAACCGCAGGTAAAGATCGTGGCCGTTTCCATATCCACGGCCATCACACGCAGTTTTCGGAGGTAATTTTTAAACTCGTCGTCGTACTCCCACACACGGCGATTGGTTGTGTAAACCGTTCCTGTCCAGTAATCGCGGCCAAAATCGCGGATGTTGGACGAAACGGCGCGCATGAGGCTAAAAGCAGGAAGCGAGGGCACTTCGGGCGGAAAATAGTCGTTTGATGTTCCTTCGCCCCGTATGGCGGCAATGGGCAAAATATAATCGCCCAGCTCGTTTTGCGCCTTTATTCCGCCACATTTGCCGAGAAACAATACGGCCGTGGGCGAGATGGCGCTCAGCAAATCCATTATGGTAGCCGCGTTAGCGCTTCCCATACCAAAATTTATAATGGTTACTCCGTTTGAAGCCGCACTGGGCATATTGGCATCCAAGCCCAGAATAGGAACATTGAAATGATCGGCAAAAATTTCGACGTACTTTTGAAAATTGGTCAACAAAATAAATTTGGTAAATTCTTCCAACGGCCGTTTGGTGTAGCGCGGAAGCCAATTTTCAACAATTTCTTGTTTGGTTCTCATATTTGGTTTACTTTTGTCTAATCGCTTTCGTAACGAACAAAGATAATATATGTACGCGTTAAATTTGC
>JAUNRY010000001.1:34354-36880 GCA_030539475.1 Bacteroidia bacterium
TAAATTCAATCATCAGACTCTCCTCTCATCTCTCTTGTTTCGTTCTCATAAAAATGGTGTAATTTTGTGTTGAACGAACCTTGTTCGCAAACAAAGATACAATATGTACGCGTTAAATTTGCCAACTTTCGATGCAAAAATCCGAAAAACCACACACGGGATGGAAATTTTTGATCCGCTGCGTCGAAAATACGTATCGATGACACCCGAAGAATGGGTTCGCCAGCATTTTGTGCATTACCTGATTTCGGAAAAAGGCTATCCGGCCTCCTTGATGGCAAACGAAGCGATGATTAAACTAAACTCGCTCACAAAACGGTGCGATACAGTTGTTTACAACAATCGATTGGAACCTTTGGTGATTTGCGAGTTTAAAAAACCGGAAGTGGAAATTACCCAGCAAGTTTTCGATCAGGTGGTGCGGTATAATATCGTATTGAAAGTGATGTATCTGGTAGTTTCCAACGGCATGTCGCACTATTGCTGCAAAATGAATTACAACGATATGTCGGTGGAATATTTAAGGGAAATTCCCAAGTATGGGCAGCTTTAGCCAACGGCTAATTGCCCACTTTCACCACGTACAACTGAAAATTTTCGTATCGTCTTACAATCACTTCATCGCCTTTGTCTATAAAGCCCTTCAACGATACCGCATCGTAATAGTCATTTCCAATCCGCACTTTACCCGACGGTCGAAGCACCGTGGCCGCAATTCCGGTTTGCCCAACCAGCGAAAGCGGTTCCATGGGAACGGAAAAATATCCTTCCTGATCGGAAACCAACGCTACTTTACTGAAAATGCCGGGTTTGCCAATGCGGCTCGACATATATACAATGAGCGTCAATCCCATTCCAATGCCGGCAAAAACTATCATCACGGCTCTAAAGAGTTGCCTGAAAGATATAGCGCTGAAATCGAAATGTACATTTCCGATGAGTGACAATATCAACGCGCTGAAAACAAGAACTATCCCCGATATTCCCGCCACTCCGAACCCGGGAATGACAAAAATTTCGAAAACAATCAGAATCAACCCCAGCACAAACAACAACACTTCCCAGTTTTGTGCGTATCCGGTCATATACAACGGCGTGAAATACAATATGGCGGCCGTTATGGCTATGGCCGAGGGAAATCCTATTCCCGGCGTTTGTAATTCGAAATAAATTCCGCCGATAATCAACATTATCAGCAAAGCCTGCAATACGCCGCTCATCAGAAAACCTTTAATTTTATCGTAAAAAGTTGGGTTATACGTTTGCATGTCGTAATCGATGAACCCTAAATGCTGCACGGCCAGTTGATTTATGTTTTCTACAATTCCGTCGCAATAACGCAATTCTATCGCTTCGGTTGCCGTAAGTGTAAGAATTTGAGTGGAATCGACAAAGCCGGGAATCACTACCCTTTCGTCAACCATTGCTTCGGCCACTTTGGGATCGCGCCTCCACTCCATTGTGGTGTCTCCGTTTTGGGAAATAGAGATTTTGCCGTGGCTTTCCGCGGTAGCCCGCATCATTCCGCGCATGTACGATTGGTATTTATCGGGCGCTTTGGCTCCGTCTGCTCCGCTCACCACGGTGGCCGCGCCTATCGATCCGCTCGATCGCATAAAAATGCTGTCGCACGCAATAGAGATTAGCGCTCCGGCCGAGGCCGCGTTGTTATCGATAAAAACATATACAGGAAGCGGGAAATTTAAGATGGCTGTTCGCATAGAATCGGCTTCAGCAACTGCGCCGCCGTAAGTGTTCATGTGCAGCAGCAGGCAATCGGCCTTTTTATTCAGAGCATCGTGCATGCCGTTTTGAAGGTACACCCAAGTGTTGCTCCCGATATTCTCGTTAATATTAATTCTATATATCAGCGGCTTTGCGTTTTGAGCATAAACGGCCTGAATAGACAAAATGTACACAAAAAACAGAATTAACTTGATATTTTTCATCTGCCGGAAGATTTATTTTGACAAAGATAATTGTTTTTAAGTCTTATTATTCTGCTTTTCAAAAAAAACTAACTATATTTGTCTTTCTAAATTTAAATCTACTATGTATAAAATCTTAGTCAGTTTAGGCTCAAACATATATTCAAAACAAAATATCGACAAGGCAAGAAGAATGCTTATTCATTATTTTCCCGATATTGTTTTTACCCCATCGGTAATAATCATTGAAAATGGCGAAAATAATTCGCTCCCGTTTCGCAACGTTTTGGGAATTTTCAACAGTGAGTTGCCCTCGGAAGAAATTATTCAAAAACTGAAATTAATTGAGTATGCCATGGGAAGGCAGCCGAGAGATAAAGAATCGGGTAAAGTGATTATAGACATCGATTTGCTTCAGTACGGCGATCAAATTCTTCGCCCCGAAGATTTTGAGAAAGAATATGTGCAGGCGCTGCTGAAAGAAATAAACGCGGAAGCGGTTGAGTGAGTTGGGGAGCGAAGTTTTGACATCGCATTCCCAAGCACCACTACCTGCCCCTCCCCCGTCAATTCACTCTCGAAACCGATTTCACGCCTT
>JAUNRY010000325.1 GCA_030539475.1 Bacteroidia bacterium
TTATTGCTCGCTGTTGTAGGGCATTACGAATCGGAAATTTGCACAAAAGACATCTTTTTCGATGTAATCTCGAAAAAATTTCCTACCTTTGCCGTTCATAAATCGGCATTCGATTCGAATCCCGTGAAATATCTGTAAAAGAAAGCGGTCTGACAGCGTTCCCGCAGTTGCAGATGAATGTAGTAACGAAACGACAGAAACTCGTTTGGTTACTGCATTTTTTATTAAAAGACATCAGATATCAGACGTCAGACTGTTTAATATACTAAATCTGCCAGCGTAGCGGTCTAACATCTAAATAAAATAATTATGGCAACAAGAAAAAAAACATCCGTAGAAGATATAGCGGTTGACGAAAAATTGAAATCGTTATACAAACTTCAATCCTATCTGTCCGAAATCGACAAAATTAAAACCCTTCGCGGGGAACTTCCGCTCGAAGTGGCCGACCTTGACGATGAAATTGCCGGCTTGGGAACCCGCGTAAATAAGTTTGAACTCGATATGAAAGAGTTGGGCGAAATGACCAAGCAGGAAAAATTCAAAATCGAAGAAAGTAAAGCAAAAATTGAAAGGTACAACAAACAGCTCGAAAATGTGCGTAACAGCAAAGAGTTTGATCACCTGTCGAAAGAAGTGGAATTTGAAACACTCGAAATTGAACTGGCCGAAAAACATACGCGGGAAAATACGCAGGCCGAAAAACAGATTAAAGAGCAAATTGCCGCTGCCAACGAACTTTTAAAGGAGAAAAACATCGACCTGGAAGCCAAGAAAAAAGAACTCGACGATATCGTGTCGGAAACCAAAACGCAGGAAGAAAAAATCCGCGAAAAGGCCAAAAAAACCGAAACCACCATCGAACCGCGTTTGCTCACCGCATTCAAGCGAATCCGCAAAAATGCCCGCAACGGCTTGGGAATTGTGCCCATTCAGCGCGGCGCCTGCGGCGGTTGTTTCAACAAAATTCCACCGCAGAAACAAATGGATATCAAGATGGGTAAAAAAATTATCGTTTGCGAATATTGCGGACGTATTATGATTGACCCGGAGCTGGCGGGAATTACAACAGAATGAAATTAGGCCGGTAGAAACACACGGCTTGTAGAGACACACGGCCGTGTGTCTCTATCAATTAATTATACACCCGCCGTCCCGGAAAAGTGCTCCCAATCATAAAACGCAGCGTAATCCAGTGCGTGGTTCCGGTGAGCGCGGGGACGGTTTTTTTGTAATCGGGAATTTGGCATTGGTACCGGAGCCCGAACTTCAGGATTCGGTTGATGTCGCCTGTTTCGTAATTTTTATCGGGCACATTGTAATCGAAGCCGATTCCTACGTTGATGCCCAAACCGTCAACCTTGAAGACATCGAGCGCAGGGTCGGAATTTGCCGCTTTCAGGTTCGGTTCAAGAAAACTGTACGCCAAGCCTGCAAAGGGATAAATGCTGAATTGGTCAACATCGAAATTCACACCCAGATTAGTGCCCACAAACGCGTGAATGGAACCCGATCCCGACGGCCATTGGCTTTCCCCAACCGGAATATCTTTTATCAGTTTGTTGGCCGAAAAACCGCCGTTTGCCATCAGAAACACATTCTTGTAGAACGCGCCCACTTCGGTGTCGGCTGCAAAGCCGGGATTGAAATGCGCGGCCAAACCGCTTTCGGGAACCATCGTTCCCATTCCCACGCCCCACGAATATGCCCAAGGCGAGGGTTCGATGCGGTAGTT
>JAUNRY010000062.1 GCA_030539475.1 Bacteroidia bacterium
GATTGAGAACTATTTTTTCCTCCCTGCAAATTTAATTATTTTATCGATACAAATGAAAAATTGACATATTTTTATAATAAATCAGAACAAACAATCCACTAACTTAATTGTTTCTATAATTAAACAAAAGCATACAACGATGAATCAGAATTCTTTTCTTGGATTAATTGAGCAAAGCATACGAAATCATTGGGATTTACCCGCAATGACCGATTTTCAGGGGCATACTTTTTATTACAAAGATTTTGCCCGTGAAATTGATAAGCTGCACGAATTTTTCAAGTCGGCCGACATCCAACGTGGCGATAAAATTTCCATCTGCGGAAAAAACTCCGCCAACTGGGCTATTGCTTTCTTTGCCACTCTCTCCTACGGAGCTGTAGCGGTGAGTATCCTGCATGAATTTGATAAAAGCAGCGTGCAGTACATCGTAGATCATTCCGATTCAAAGATGTTTTTCGTGGACGAAAGTATTTGGAATGAAATAGATGAAAACTTGTTGCCAAACGTAGAAACCGTTTTCTCGCTCGACAGTTTTTCCCTGCTGAAAGTAACCTCCAAAGAACTCAAAATTTTTGTTACTAACTCCTTCCGATTTTTCGATAAAAAATACGAAAAAGGATTTTTTGTAAACGATGTAGCTTTCCGTACCGATAAGCCCGAAGAATTGGCCGTTTTAAACTACACATCGGGCACAACAAGCAATCCCAAAGGAGTAATGATTCCTTACAGAAGCTTGTGGTCGAACACCAAATTTGCCAACGATAATCTCAATTTTATCCACTCCGGCGACAACATTGTCTGCATGCTGCCCATGGCGCACACCTACGGGCTTGCTTTCGAAATACTCAACTCCATATCCATGGGTTGCCACATTCATTTTCTGGGAAAAACGCCCTCTCCCAAAGTTTTGCTCGACGCTTTTGCCCGCGTAAAACCAAAATTAGTGCTGGCTGTGCCGCTCATTATCGAGAAAATCATAACCAAAAATGTTTTCCCGAAACTTAAGCAAGGAGCTGCAAAAACGTTGATAAAGATTCCGGTTTTAAACTCCATTGTTCACAATAAAGTAAAAAAATCGCTGATCGATGTCTTCGGAGGCAACCTGGTGGAAGTAGTCATTGGCGGAGCGGCGCTCAATGCCGATGTGGAAAAATTCCTGCGAAAAATTAAGTTTCCCTATACCGTTGGATACGGAATGACGGAGTGCGGGCCGCTTATATCTTATGCATACTGGACCGAGTTTAAAGAACGTTCGTGCGGAAAAGTAGTGGACAGGATGCAGGTGAAAATAGATTCCGATGACCCTCAAAACGTGGTTGGCGAAATATTAACCAAAGGCGCCAACTTAATGCTCGGATATTATAAAAACGATGAAGCTACCAAAGCCACATTTACCGATGACGGCTGGCTTAAAACCGGCGATTTGGGGATATTAGACAGTGACAATTTTGTTTTTATCAGAGGACGGAACAAAAATATGATTCTTGGGCCGTCGGGACAAAACATTTATCCCGAAGAAATTGAAGACAAATTAAATAATTCGCCTTACATTTTGGAATCGCTGGCGCTGGAAGAAAACGGCAAGATTGTAGCCCTGATAGTTCCCGACGCAGAAGTGCTGGGAGCGGAAAACATATTGCCCGGAGAATACAATTCTTTCTTCGAAAATCAAATTAAACTGATAAACGATAAATTGGCCGCCTACAGCAAAATAGCCTCGTTCAGGATTCAAGCGGAAGAGTTCGAAAAAACTCCCAAACGAAGCATCAAACGATTTAAGTATCAAGGGTAAGGCAAACAAACCTTTGCCAAAGAGTTTGAAATCTTAAAGAGATCATCAAAGAGCGATTTGGAAATTGCTCCATCCGTTTGCTACAAAGAAAACCTATTCCCGTTTTCGATAAACTCTGCGTACTTTTTCCGGTTAAAAACATAATAAAACGCGCCCCTCTTGGATGAAAATTTATCTTTTGTCTCCAACTTATCCAGAATCTCCATCGAGGCTATTTTTTTACGAAAATTGCGTTTATCAACCGGCATCTGGTAAATAGCTTCCCACAAATCCTGCAAAGCCGGAAGCGTAAATTTCTCATCGAAAAACTCAAAAATAATAGGCTGCAAAGAAACCTTGTACCTGAGCAATCTCAGCGCATCGTCCACCATGGCGTTGTGATCGAAAATCAGCTTTGGCAGTTTTCTTATATTCACCCATTTGGCATCGAATGCTTTGGCGAGCGATGTATCAAATTCTTCCAAATGCACCAGCGCGTAATAACTTACCGAAACCACCCT
Organism: Bacteroidia bacterium; assembly: GCA_030539475.1. GTDB lineage: Bacteria > Bacteroidota > Bacteroidia > Bacteroidales > Dysgonomonadaceae > Petrimonas. The sequence goes on from JAUNRY010000062.1 coordinate 2,296, forward strand.
GTCGCCCGTATCGCGTTCCATTTCACCGTAAGCGCCCACCTGTTCCATATAAATCCCTTGCTGGCGCGTGTATCTATACAAAACTTTTTCGGCAGCTTCGTCAAGGCTTTCGGCTTCGTCCATAAATCCGCCCATAAGCGACCACTCGCCTTTGTTCGGTTCTAAAGGACGGCGCGTTAATAAGATATGAAGTTCTTTGTCTTTGAATCCGAAGATGATACAATCCACAGCGACAAGAAATTTCGCATCGTGGGAATAAAATCCGGCAGGCATAATATTAGATGTTAGAAGTGAAATAGTTGGAAAGTAGAAGTTAGAAAAAAAGAATGTCCGATGAAGCATAAAAAATGGCTTCGCCGGGGAGTTGTTAACCAACATTCCCGGCGATAGCCATTGCTTTTTTACAATTTGCGTGCGCCGTCTTTAATTACAACGTCGTACACTTTAGGCTCGTGCCCGTATTTTTCTTTGAATTGTTTTTTGGCGTCTTCAATAAACGAATCGTACAACTCGTCTTTTACCAGGTTAATGGTGCATCCGCCAAAACCGCCGCCCATAACGCGCGAGCCGGTAACACCGTGTTCGCGGGCAACGTCGTTCAGAAAATCGAGTTCTTCGCAGCTCACTTCGTAAAGTTTGCTCATGCCGTGGTGCGTTTCGTACATTCTGGCGCCAACGGTTTCGTAATCGCCTTTTTCCAACGCTTCCGACACGTCGTACACGCGTTGCGTTTCTTCAATCACGTATTTGGCGCGCATGTAATCTTCTTCCGAAATGCTGTCTTTTACGGCATCGAGTTGTTCCATTGTGGCATCGCGCAAAAACTGAACATCGGGGTTTCCGTTGTCGTGAATGGCTTTGGCAGCCCGTTCGCACGATTCGCGCCGTTTGTTGTATGCCGATGAAGCCAATTCGTGTTTCACTACCGTATCCAGCAACACCAGTTTGTATCCTTTCGGATCGAACGGGAAATAATCAAATTCCATTGTTTTGGTATCCAAACGCATCAAATGCCCCTCTTTTCCGAATATCGATGCAAATTGATCCATGATTCCGCACTTCACGCCCACGTAATTGTGTTCGGTAGATTGTCCGATGCGTGCCAGCTCAAATTTATCGATTTCCAGGTTCAGCATGTCGTTGAGCGCATACGCGTAAGTGCTTTCCAACGCCGCCGATGACGACATTCCGGCGCCCAGCGGCACATCGCCTGCAAAAGCAGTATCGAATCCGGCCACTTTTCCGCCGCGTTTTATAATTTCGCGGCAAACGCCGAAAATATATTTTGCCCAGCCTTCTTTTGGCAGGTCTTCTTCGTTAAAGCCAAACTCCGAATGTTCGTCCAAATCGGCAGCGTAAGCGCGTACCTTATCGGTTCCGTTCAGGCGGATGGCGGCCACCATTCCTTTATCGATAGCTCCGGGAAAAACAAAACTTCCGTTATAGTCGGTATGTTCGCCAATGAGGTTTATACGCCCGGGAGAGGCGTAAACCTCCGGTTTTTCGTCACCAAATTTCTCGTGAAAAATTTTTAGTATCTGTTCTTTTGTCATAATAAGTTATAATTCGAAATATATGTAACATTGCAGATTACAGACATCAGATTTCAGACAGGTTAATAGGAGGATTGTCTGATATCTGACGTCTGAAATCTGTGTTCTTAAAGTTATTGCATTTGCTCTTCTTTCGGCAGGCTTCCGGTTGCTAATTCAACAGGAATTTCTTCTTCATCATCGGTTACCGAAATATTTGTATTTACATTTTTCGCACCAATCAAAGCATAATACAGAAGGTAAGCCAGTCCGATAAATACCACCCAATAACTTACGAGGTAATTCAGGCCTCCGGTCATATCAACAATTCCATTTTGAAGCAGCGGCAAAATTCCACCACCGCAAACTAATACCATAAAGATACCCGATGCTTTTTCGGTGTATTTTCCAAGCCCTTCAACAGCGAGATTAAAAATTCCTCCCCACATAACAGAAGTACAAAGGCCTATTAAAACCAAAAATGCGGCATTAATCGGTACTTTTGCCAAGCCGAACAAGCCTTCAGCATCATTTTTGAAAACCGGTAAGTTAACCATCGATTCGGGAGACGAAAACATGGCAGCCAACGTTAGTATTAATCCGGCAACTGACGCCACGCTCAACATTGCTTTTGCAGAGACCTTGCTTCCGATTGCCGCTCCAAGAAGACGGCCTACAAGCATCAACAACCAATAAGTAGCCGTTACTGAACCGGCAATGGCTTCGGCAGAACCTAATCCTCCAAGTTGCAAAACATCTAAGTCGGGATTCTGCAACCATTTATTCAAAATATTAGGCACTCCAACTTCAACACCCACATATACAAAAATACCAATTGCACCTAACACGAAATGGCGAAACGCCAAGGGCGAGTGCTCGTAGCGAACCGTAGTTTTCAGTGTGGCTCTTTTTTCGGGGATGGAAGTTAGTGAAATAACTATAAAAGCAAATGCAAAAATTGCCAATGCAGCGTACATTAATGGAAATACGTCGCTGATTTGAGAATTTTGAATACCGTTAGGAATCAAGATTCCGGTAAGGATAATAACAGCAGTACCGGCCAATGAGTTAAAAGAACCACCTACCTGAATGAGCTGATTGCCTTTGTTTCCACCGCCGCCCAGCCTATTAAGCATAGGGTTAACAACCACGTTGAGCAAACACATAGAAAATCCGGCAACAAACGCACCCAATAGGTATATGCCGAAACTACCGGCGTAACCGGAAAGGGTTTGAATGCCCACACCAATAAATCCTACCGCGATGGCAATCAAAGCAGTTTTTTTATAACCCAGCTTTTGAAGTAAATTGCCTGCCGGATAGCCCATTACAGCATAGGCTATGAAGTTGGCAAAAACACCAAGCGTTCCCATCCAGTTTGGCACATTGAACTGGAATTTTAAAATATCTCCCATGGGAGAGGCCAAATTAGTTACAAATGAGATCATCCCAAAAAGGAAGATCATCATAATAATAGGTAACAGATAATTTTGTTTTTGTTTTGTTACTGTATTCATACTTTCTGATTAAAAATTAAATAGTGTTTTATTATTTATATAGAAAACTTATAAGTTGTTCTCGAATTAAATTCCTCCCCCGGTTTTAAGATTACCGATGGATATTCGGGTTTATTGATGCTGTCCGGAAAATGTTGCGTTTCAAAACACACTGCCGAACGTTCGGGATATGTATTGCCGTTTTTGGCGGTAAAGTTACCGGTCATCCAGTTACCGGTGTACATTTGCACGCCCGGCTCGGTGGTGTGCATTTCCATTTTTATCCCGGTTTTAGGCGACTGGCACACACCCACAAAGGCGTATTCGTTTTCAGCATTTTTGTTTATTATAAATGTATGGTCGTATCCTTTCCCGAAGTGAAGTTGCTGAAAATCATCATCAATACGCTCGCCAATGGTGTGCTCAACGGTAAAATCCATGGGAGTATCTGTTACCGTTTCGGCTTCGCCGTAAGGAATGGCGGTTGCGTCGGTTGGCAAATACGTGTCGGCGTTGAGCGTGAGCAGGTGGTCGCCTATATACGGATCGCCTTCGCCGGACAGATTGAAATAGGAATGGTTGGTGAGGTTCAGTATGGTTGTTTTATCGGTAACGGCACGGTAAACAATATCCAACGCGTTATCATCGGTTAGCGTATAAATGATTGTTACCGACAGGTTGCCGGGATAACCCTCTTCACCGTCGGGCGACAGATAAAACAACTCAATGCTGTTTTGGGAAACGTTTTTCACGTCCCAAACAACGGCATTGAACCCTTTTGTTCCGCCATGTAGTGAATTGGGGCCGTTGTTAACAGCCAGGTTGTATTTTTTTTCGTCTAATGTGAACTCTCCCTGGGCAATTCTATTGGCCGTACGGCCGCAAACAGCGCCAAAATAAGGCTCTTGCGAAGTTAAATACTCATCGATGGTGGGATGGCCCAAAACCACATCGGTGAGGTGGCCGTTTTGTCGGGCACCATCAGCGACACAATTTTTGCGCCGTAATTGGTAACGGCAATTTCGCATCCCGCATTGTTTGTTAGAACGTATAATCCGGTTTGCTTTCCGTCAATAACTTTTTCGAAAGCAGCAGGCAGCAAACCGGACTTGCTATACATATTATCCATGTTTTTTGTGAGGTTTTAAAAATAAGATGGTGATGAAGACTGGATTCTCTTTTAAAAATTGGTGTAAAAATAACACATTTTTATATTACTCAACGAATTTAAAAATGTGTTATAAAACATATTTCCTGTCCGTAAAACTCTTTCAGGGAGCAAAAACAGCTACAATGCAGCTTTCAACCATCTGATTTTATGATTATTATTTGTTTTAATTTTGTTCAGTTATCGTCTGTAATAAATGTCGGAAAAATCACAATTATTCGCGATTTATCTTCATTTTTTTAGTTACCATCACTTTGTCTATCTTGTTTCCATCCACATCCACAATTTCGAAAAACGTGTTTTCGTACTCAAAAACATCTCCTACCTGCGGAATTTTATTGATGTGCGAAAGCACAAATCCCGCCACGGTTGAATAATCTATTTCTTCGAAATCGATAATGAAGTCGTCGATAAAATAAGTCAACACTTCAATGGGCGCCTCACCGTTTATTAATGCCGAGTTCTCGTTGCGCATGAAAAAATCGGGTTCTTCAATTTCGTTCTCGTTGGGAATTGAGCCAACCAGGTTTTCGATAATATCGTGAAGGGTAATAATTCCGTCGAGGCTTCCGTACTCGTCAACCACCACGGCAAAAAATTTATGGCTGTGCCGGAACTGTTCCAATACTTTCCGGGCACGAAGCGTGGAAGGGATTATCAGGGGTTCCTGCACAATTTTAAGTATATCAGCGTCGCCTTTCGTGTACAATTCTGCCAGCAATTCTTTCATAACCACAATTCCGGCAAACTCGTCTAATGCTTTGTTGCAGACAAGGATTCGGCTGTGTTTGGTTTGCAGCAAATCGGTAATTACATCGGCTTTTTCTTTCGAAATATCCACCCACTCCACATCGGTACGGTGCGTCATGAGGTGGCGGGCGCGTTTGTCGGAAAAATAGAAAACCTGCTCGTGGATTATGTTTTCTTCTTTTTCTATTACTCCGGTTTTGGATGCGGTTTTCAGCATTGCCCGAAGCTCCATTTCCGATACCACGTCGTCTTTGGGTTTCAACCCGATAAGTTTGTTCAGCAAGCCCGTGGAAAGGGCCAGAAACCGCACAAACGGATAAAAAATGAGGCTGACGATGTGAATAGGCCTGGAAACGGCCGCCGCCACTTTTTCGGCATTATTCAACGCCATGGTTTTGGGCACAAGTTCGCCAATTACTATCGAAAAATAGGTAATCAGCACCACCACCACCACAATGGAAATAGTTTCCGCGTAGGGCTGGCTCAAACTGAAACGTTCGAAAAAAGGAATTAAATGAACGCCAAGGGTGGCGCCGCCGTATGCGCCGTTAATAATGCCAATAAGTGTGATGCCTACCTGCACCGACGAGAGAAAACTATCGGGGTCGGATTGCAGGTCGAGCGCTTTTTTTGCACCTTTGTTCCCTTTTTTCCGTTCGGTTTCGAGCTTTGTCTTTTTTGCCGATACCACGGCAATTTCCGACATGGCAAAAAAACCGTTGAGCAGAATCAGGAATAATATGATAAAAATATCCAGCATTTTTTAGACTTCAGACAACAGATTTCAGACAACATCGGCCGCCTGACATCCGGCATCCGACATTTCAAATTTTCACCACAACGGAGACGGATAAACGCCTTCGTCGGCCAGTTTTTGCAATTTCGACACCACTTCGGGGCGATCGTCGGCGTAAGTTACCCCAAACCATTTCGAGGGCGTATCCAACACTTTCACGGTGGATATCCCGTTCACGATAAGATCGTTTACTACCAGGGGGATAAAGTATTCCGCTTTTATGTTTTCGGCGTTTTCTTTCAGAAATTTCACGAAATAGTCATCGGAATGCTTAAAATAATCGGGCGTGAAACCCCACATGTTCATGGATACGGGCGTGTTGTCGTCAATGGCCACCCAATTATCGTTCTCGTCTTTGTATTTCACCGCACCGTCTATGCGTTTCACCTGTGTGCGTTCTACTACGCCGGTAAGATTCTCATTTTCATCGGTCTCGCAAACACCGCGGGCAACAGTTCCGCTTTCCGAAAGCGTGTTCCCTACCCTATAACCTACCATGCAATACTTGTTTTGCGAGTTTTCCAGCGTTCTCAGGTAATCGGCAAGAACCTCAAAGCTCTCGCGGCCGTAAAAATCATCGGCGTTAATTACAGCAAACGGCTCTTTAATGACATCTTCACCCATCATCACAGCATGGTTTGTTCCCCACGGTTTTACACGGCCTTCGGGAACGGAAAATCCCTCAGGAAGTGCATCGAGTTCTTGAAACACAAGTTCCACCGGGATTTTCTTTTCGTATTTTTTTACGATTTTTTCCCTGAAATCTTCTTCAAACGATTGGCGAATAACGAACACCAGCTTGCCGAATCCGGCGTTTACGGCATCGTAAATAGAGTAATCCATAATGGTTTCGCCGTTCGGGCCAAGCCCGTCCAATTGTTTCAAACCTCCGTAGCGGCTTCCCATTCCGGCTGCTAATACAAATAATGTTGGTTTCATTTCTGATTTATTTATTATTGGTTCTAATGCACAAATTTAAGGAAAAAGATTGATGAAAGGCATTTCAAACGAAAAAGATTATTAACAAAAACTGATTTCTTTTTCCGGCAGAAATGAATTATCTTTGTTAAAAAGCATCGAAATTTTAGCATCATCATGAACCTGAATATAGATAAATTAATGAGTGAGTGCACGTTCAGCACCGCCCGAAGCAGCGGCGCAGGCGGACAAAACGTGAATAAAGTGGAAACGAAAGTAACGCTTTATTTTGATGTTAAAAACTCTCAGATACTCACCGATGAGCAAAAAAGCATTCTTTCTGAAAAACTGAAAAACCGGATTACCAAAGACGGCGTTCTGCAACTTTCGAGCGAATCGGAACGTACGCAAATGAGAAACAAAAAAGTGGTTTCTGATAAATTTATTAATTTAATTTCAAAAGCGTTGATACCGGCAAAAAAACGAAAAGCCACCAAACCCACAGCCGCATCCATTAAGAAAAGGATAGAAGATAAAAAGCGACAAGCCGAAAAGAAAAGGTTTCGGCGCCCCGTCTGACCGATTACCGGTCTGACGGATATTTTAGAAAAGCGCAGCAATCCCCCCTTTTCCCAATCAATTCACCGCCAAGCCAACAGCCAATAGCCAACAGCTAATAACTACGCATCAGACGAGTAATCCGTCAGATGCTTTGCCCCCGTCTGACCGATTACCGGTCTGACGGATATTTAGAAAACCACAACAATCCCCTCCCTTCCCCCAAT
>JAUNRY010000063.1 GCA_030539475.1 Bacteroidia bacterium
AGCCATTAAACCAAAAGGTTCTTAACAAGTCAAAAAAAACGTTTTCAGCAAACAAAACAACCCTTTTAAAAAAACCTTTTTTGATTATGGAATTAAACGTAGAAACCATCAGCGCCATCGCACTTGGTATTGGGCTTAGCGCCAGCACCGGCTTTCGGGTTTTCATCCCCCTGCTTGTTGCGGGGCTTGCTTCGCATTTCGGGTTTCTGCCGTTGGGCGAAAATTTCGCATGGATGGGTTCAATTCCGGCATTGCTATGTTTTGGGGTAGCTGCCGTTGTTGAGGTCTTAGGGTATTATATTCCATTTGTTGATAATTTGCTGGACGGTATTGCCACACCCCTTTCGGTGGGTGCCGGCACATTGCTGATGACATCGGTAATTCCGGTCGAAAGCGAATGGATGAAATGGATTATGGGTTTCGTGGTTGGCGGCGGTGCGGCGGCCACTATTCAGAGCGGAAGCGCGCTCACACGGCTGATGTCGAGCAAGTTCACCGCGGGCGCGGGCAATCCCGTGGTTTCCACCACCGAAGGTGTTGCCGCAACAGGATTCTCCATCATGTCGCTTATTATGCCAATAGTTGTGGCTATCCTGCTGATGGTGTTTATCGTGGTAATTCTGCGATTGGTTTACCGCAAATTACTGAAAAAGAAAAAAGCACAAGCCGTTACAGATGTAGAAATAATTGAATAAACCGTGGCTAAAAAACTCAAAGATTATTACGACATGAAATTTGCCCGCGATTTAGCGGATAAAATTCTTGCCGTTTATCCCGCTTTCGGGGAACAGGCTTTTATCGAACACTATGAAAACAATTTTACGGACAAAGAATTTCTTCAACGCCAGGATGTGGCGGTTGACGCGCTCGATAAAAGCCTGAGTGAAGACTACACAGAAAATATTCACGTTTTCCACCGGATTCTCGGCGAAGAGCTAACCCAAACCGAAGGTATGTTTACAGATGGCTGGTGGCTTTGGCCCATTGGCCGGTACGTGGAAAAACACGGGACAAAGAATCTTCGGGTTTCGCTCGATTTCATCAAGGAATTAACCAAACGACACACCGGCGAGTTTGCCATTCGTCCGTTGTTGATGCAATTTCCAAAAGAAACCGTATCCGAAATGCTCACATGGAGTGTCCATGAAAGTGTTCATGTGCGCCGGTTATCCGGCGAAGGAATGCGCATCCGCTTGCCTTGGGCAAAGAAAATATACGTTTGTTTGGATGAATTTGATTCTTACAAGCAAATTCTGACGAACCTGAAAAACGATCTCTCTAAATTCGTGCAGAAAAGCGTGGGCAACAACCTAAACGATTTAATGAAAGAACGTCCCGAAAAAGCGATGGAAATCATTGCCGAATGGCAGAAAAATAATCCAACCAAACAAACGTTGTGGATTATTAAGCACGGAATGCGAAGTGAGCGGAAGAAGAAGTAATATAGTTTTTTAGAATAAAAAAACCAACCTCATACTACAAGTCGTATAAGGTTGGCTAAAATATTAATTTGCAAGCGAATTACAAGTGGTGAAAAATTTACTTCTACTTTATTTCACCAACAACTCCCTCATTTTACCATAAATATCCGTATTCTCCATAATCCCGATAAACTCCGACGCTCCCGGCCCGTATGAGAAAATGGGAACCATTACGCCCGTGTGTCCGGTGCTGGTAAACGCGCCTTTAACCATTCCGGTTTCGAAAGACCCGTCGTTCACCGTCATTCCGCCGGTTTCGTGGTCGGCTGTAACGATTACCAGCGTTTCACCGTTTTCGGCAGCAAATTCGAGCGCTTTACCCACCGCCTGGTCAAAATCCAACACTTCTTCCACTACTTGTACGGTATTATTGGCATGGCCTCCCGAATCGATAAAGGAGCCTTCCACCATCAGGAAAAACCCTTTCTTGTTCTGTTTCAGAACATTAATAGCAGCACGTGTGGAAACGGGCAGCATATTTCCGCGTTCCGATACACGGGGGTTTCCTTTTGGCGCAGTTAAACCGGCCAATTTCTTACCGTTGTAATTTTCGATTTTGCTTAATTCTCTTTCCACCGTGTAACCCTTGCGAACAAGTTCATCAACCAGATTACGCCCGTCTTCACGCTTGGCAAAGAAATCGTATCCGCCGCCAATAAACACATCGATGTCGGTTTTGAGAAAATCGGCAGCTATCTCTTCCTCCATGCTTCTGCTGGGCTGATGCGCGATAAACGAGGCGGGTGTGGCGTGCGTGATGGATGAAGTAGAAACCAAGCCGGTAGCCAACCCTTTTTCGGATGCTTCTTCCAGAATGGTTTTCATCGGATTTTTATCCGGATCAACTCCAATGGCTCCGTTGTAAGTTTTTTTTCCGGTAGAAATTGCCGTGCCGCCTGCCGCAGAATCGGTAACGTACCGGTTAGACGAGGCAGTTTTGGAAAACCCGATGTGCTTGCAATTTTCGATAAATAAATTTCCCCTGTTTGCCGTAAGTCCTGCAAAGAGGTGCGCAACTCCCATTCCATCGCCAATCAGGAGAATAACGTTTTTGGGCGTATCGCTCTTGAAAGTCTGTGTATAAGATTTCACTTCGTATGCCTCTCCGCCTTGATAGAGGGTGAGGTCATCGGGCTGCTCTTGCGCCGCTACGGTTGTGCTGTAAAATAACGCTACCGCGATGGGCAAAATGAAGGTTATTATTTTTCTCTTCATAATTACAGTAAAGAATCGGGATCTAAATTATCGTGTTCAATATCCAAAAAATACTTGTAGGTTCCTACTTTCAGTTCGGCGCAAGCATCGTAATCGCAAACGATAATGCCTTTTTCGTGCAATTGCAACGCGCTGATAGTCCACATTTGGTTGATGGGGCCTTCCACGGCGTGATACAGCGCGCGCGCTTTGTGGTGCCCGTTTACCAAAATCAACACCTCTTTGGCGTCGAGAACTGTTCCCACGCCAACGGTAAGCGCCGTTTTGGGCACTTGGTTCACATCGTTGTCGAAGAAACGCGAATTGGCGATCACCGTATCGGTTGTGAGCGTTTTTACGCGGGTGCGCGAGGCGAGCGACGAGCCGGGTTCGTTGAACGCGATATGCCCGTCGGGGCCGATGCCTCCGAGAAACAAATCAACTCCGCCTGCATCAGCGATGGCTTTTTCGTAAGCCGCGCATTCCACTTCGGGATCTTCGGCCATTCCGTTGAGGATGTGCACGTTTTCTTTTTTTATATCGATGTGCTTGAAGAAATTTTCCCACATAAACGTGTGGTAACTTTGCGGATGGTCTTCTGACAGGCCGATGTACTCGTCCATATTAAAAGTTACCACGTTTTCGAAAGATACCGCGCCGGTTTCGTAAAGTTTAATCAACGCTTTGTAGGTTGCCAGCGGCGAAGAACCGGTGGGTAATCCCAACACGAAAGGTTTTTCGGGAGTGGGATTTGCTTTGTTGATTTTTGCAGCAATGTAGTTTGCCGCCCATTGTGCCATTTGATTGGCATTAGGTTGAATAATTAGTCGCATATATTTTAGTTTTGAGTTTGCAGTTTTGAGTTATGAGTTGCGGAAGGGTAAGTGAGTGATTTAATTATCACCGGCAGTCAGTTTTTTGTGGCACAACATCGGCTCCCGAGTTTAGTTTTTCTGCCATTGCTTTGCCCAAAGCATACGCATTTTTTGTAACGTCGGAGCTCAACGATTGTTTCATTTCCACCGGCCCGCATACCATTTCAAATTCCATTCCATCGGCAAAGGCTTTCAGGTCTCTTTTGGCGCCATCGGCCCAGGTATGCGCGCTGAAGAAACCGAAAAATCTTTTTTTCAAGTTTCTGTTTTGCAACGCAGATAGCAGGCTTTCCACACCGGGAGAGGGTTTGTTGTTGTAGGTGGGTGAACCGATTATCAGCCCGCGGTATTTGAAAACATCCCTCAAAATGTCGGATTCGTGGCTCTTGGAAACGTTGTGCATAACAATGTTTTGCGCTCCGTTTTCGGCTGCCGCGGCGGCAATTATTTCCGCCAGTTGTTCGGTGTTTCCGTACATGCTGCCGTAGGCAATTACCAACCCGTTTTCGGATTCGTATTTGCTTAGCCGGTCGTATATCGACACCACTTTCGCGATGGTTTCGGGTTGTGTCCACACCGGGCCGTGCGTGGAGCAGATGGTTTCAATTTCCACACCGCTCAGTTTTTTCAGCGCTGCCTGAACCGGCGAGCCAAATTTCCCTACGATGTTGGAATAATAGCGTACCATTTCGTCCCAATACCGGCCGGGATTCAGTTGTGTATCGGTTACGCCTCCGTCCAGTGTACCAAAGGTGCCGAAAGCATCGGCAGAAAAGAGCGTTTTCGATTCTTTCACGTACGTCATCATAGTTTCGGGCCAATGCACCATAGGAGTCAGGTAGAATTGCAGCGTGTTTTTTCCGAGGCTGAGTTCCTCATTATCCTCTATCACAAGTACGTTCTCGGTTATCCCGTAATAGCCTTTGAGCATACTTTCCGTGCGGCTGTTGCCCACAATTTTTATATCGGGATATCGTTTCGTGAGCAGTTCAATTGAGCCGGAATGGTCGGGCTCCATGTGATTTACCACAAGATAATCGATTGGTTTGTCGCCCAATACTGAACGGATTTTGTTGAAAAACACATCGGAATAGCAAATATCGACGGTGTCGATTAAGGCAATCTTCTCGTCGTTAATAATGTATGAGTTATACGATACGCCTTTCGGCAGCGGCCACAGACTCTCGAACAGGTGTTTGGTGCGATCGTTTACGCCAACGTAAAATAAGTTTTGTTTAATTTCAAATGGTTTGTACATAATTCAGTTGCGGGTTACGGATTTTGGGGATGCGAGGTGCGGGAGTTTGAGTATCTACGCCCTTTGCCCTATTTCTTCGGTTTTACATTTTGACTATAATCCTTGCTTGCTTTTTGCACAACAGGTTCGGGCTTTTTCTTCATTGCCCGCCAAATGAGCCAGGCGCCCCAGACGATAAAGGGCACACTGAGCCACTGTCCGATATTAAGGCCGGTGCTGGCTATGAGCGAGTACTCCGATTCTACTTGAACGTTTTTTACGAACTCGATAAACAGCCTCGCAATAAAAATCAACGCGATACCTACGCCCAGAATGAGTCCGTGACGGTCTTTGGCATTTGTTTTCCAATACATGTGCATGGTTATGGCAAAAACCAATAGATATATGAGCCCCTCGTAAATTTGCGTGGGGTGTGAGGGTTCCGTGTAAATGGGTTCCGCGCCGCGCATCCATTGCCCGATGTTATCGATAAAGCGAAATCCCCACGGCAAATCGGTGGGGCCGCCGTAAATTTCGTGGTTCATCAGGTTGCCGAAGCGAATCATGGCCGCGGTAAATCCGGTGGGAACCATTACCCTGTCGAAAGTCCACAACATGCTTTTTTTGGTAACTTTCCGCGAATAGAGCCAAACGGCAACGATTATACCGATTACCCCTCCGTGGCTTGCCAACCCGCCTTCCCATATTTTAAGGATTTCCAGCGGATTTGCCAGGTAATATTCCGGCTCGTAAAACAAACAATGCCCCAGGCGAGCGCCCAAAATAATTCCGAGCATCATGTACACGAAAAGGGAATCGAACCATTTTTCGGGAAGATTTTCGTGCTTGTAGATACGTTGCACAATGTAAACTGCAACAATAAGGCCAATGACCCAAAGCAACCCGTACCAACGGATTTCGCGGCCAAAGATTTCGAAAATCGCGGGATCTACATTCCAGGTTACGGAGAGTAATGTTTTCATTTGTGTTGAATTTGGAACAAAGATAGTAAAAAAAGTTATGAGTTTTGAGTTTTGAGTTATGAGTTAAGAACCTTGAACTTTAAACCAATTTATTAATCCATGTTTCTTTGTCGCCCGGAAGAAGGTCAACAACCGGAATTTCAATCGTGGTGTAGGCGCCCGGTTGCTGCTTTAACGAAGCTCTTGCACAGCTCACCATTACTTGCGCGGTGAGTGCGGGATTGTTTATGCGCATATCGAATTTAAAGAGTTGGTTCTGCGTGTTTCCCGATACGCCTTTGCGTTCCATCAACACGCCGTGTCCCATGTCTTTCAGCGCTTCCACATTTTCCACTTGAAAAACGTGGGTTTCATCGTGGACGAAATAATCGTCCGATTTTATGGCGTCAGCCACTTGTGCGAAATCGTAACCGGCATTCAGCTCAATGTACACCATCCGGCGATGAACGCCCGTTCCGGTGGGAATGGTCATCGAGAGGGCGGCTTGCACACCGGCGATAGCTTTTACGGCAACCGTGTGCCCCATGCTCATGCCCGGCCCGAAATTGGTGTAGGTTATGCCTTTCGGCGCCATTGCCTCCATGAGGGTGCGGATAACGGAATCGCTTCCGGGATCCCAGCCGGCTGAGATAATGGATACGGCATTGTGTTGCCTGGCCACTTCGTGGAGCGAACGACGCAAGTCAACAATTCCACCGTGAATATCATAACTGTCCACCGTATTAATTCCCAGCGTCAGGCACTCTTTGGCAAACTTTTCTACGCTTCGCGTGGGAGTGCAGAGCAGCGCAACATCCACGTTTTCAAGTTGCGATATGGAGTTTACCACTTTATATTCTTTCAGTTCCGCGGGAACGTTGGCGGCATCGCGACGCACAACGCCCGCTATTTCAAAATCGGGAGTGTTATTCAACGACTCCAACACGTATTTTCCGATGTTGCCGTAACCAACCACGGCAGCTCTTGTTTTCTTCATTTTTACTTGTTTTTTTCGTTTACAAAAGTAGTAAAAAATCAAGATAGATAAGTATTTTAAGGGCCTAAATTCCGAATGCAGCCTCCTCTCATCCGGCCGTCGCGTTTTCTTCTCGCTCAGCCACATCGTCATCATCACTCTCATCCTCTTCCCAAACCTCTTCCGGTTTTTGCGGGCCTTGATTCCGAAATATCAACGCAACAATAAGCCCGGCCACCGCTCCCGACAAGTGCCCCTCCCACGACATATTCACATCTATATATTCGGTAATGGGAAAAATGCTCCAAACGGTGCTTCCGTAAGCAAAAGCCACTACCATGGACACAGCCACAAGCGGAATGTATTTTCGGAACAAGCCGCTGAAAAACAGAAAGAACACAAGAGCGAAAATTAGTCCGCTGGCGCCCACGTGATACGAGTTTCTACCGATTGCCCACGTGAAAAGTCCGCTCAGCAACCACAGGTAAGCCAACGATTTAAAGGCGATTTGATTGTAAAAATAAAACAACAGTGAAATTAAAATTAACAGAGGAACGGTGTTGGAAATAAGATGCGAGAACGATCCGTGAAGGAACGGTGAAAAAACAATTCCTCCCAAACCGAAAAATTGCCGCGGATAAATCCCCAAGTGGGAAAAATTGCAGCGGAAAACTTGGGAATAATCAACCAGAAAAACCAACCAGATAAGTACGCACATAATGAGCGCCGGAATGGCAGCCAACCATATCCGTTTCTTTTGCAGTTGCTCTGTTCTTCTTGTTGTTTCGTCCATTGCATTTCATTTTTACACACCGTGCCATTAAAAATCACTCATCCCCTACCGCCGTCTTGTCAAATTCATCCTCGCACCATCAATTTCTCGTCTCGCGGCGTCTCAAAAGTAAAAAAAAGCCGCGAGAGTAAAAAAAATTCGTCTATTATTTGTTTGGTTAACGGTAATTAACTACCTTTCGAACATCAAATCAAAAGTAGTATATTTCTAATTCCTGCATCAATATGAGTTATCTTAAATTCGATAAGGATCTGTTAATTAACCTGGAGTATTCTCTGTATCGCAACGTATTGAGAACCAACAGAAAGGGAGCCTATCAAAACACTTCGGTTTCGGGATGCAACACATCCAAGTACCAAGGCCTTCTGGTGATGCCGGTGCCTTTTCTTGACGACGACAATCACCTTATCCTCTCTTCAATAGATGAAACCGTTATTCAGCACGGAGCGGAATTTAATTTGGGGATTCATAAATACAACGATGACAATTACAGCCCCAAAGGACACAAATACATCCGCGAATTTAACTGCGACAGCGTGCCCAAAACAATTTACCGGGTGGGCGGCGTAATTCTTTCCAAGGAAACTATGTTTTCATCGAAAGAAAACCGCCTCATGATCCGCTACAAACTGCTGGACGCGCACTCCAAAACCACCATGCGCTTTAAACCCTACATGGCATTCAGAAACATTTCGCAACTGACAAAAGAAAACGATCAGGTAGACCGCTCGTATCGCGAAGTGGAAAACGGAATCAGCACGAGCATGTATTACGGGTATCCCGAATTTTTCATGCAATTCAACAAACCCGCCGAATTTATGTATCAACCTTACTGGAACCAAGGGGTGGAGTATATTCAGGATATGCAGAACGGCGATACTTTTCAGGAAGACCTTTATGTGCCCGGATATTTTGAACTGCCCATTGAAAAAGGCGAAGAAATAATCTTCTCGGCCGGAGACATCCTGGTGGACACCGGCACGCTGAGCGATGAATTTAATTTCGAAATTCAGAAACGCACTCCGCGCTCCAATTTTTACAACTGCCTCAAGAACTCTACCCACCAGTTTTATTACATCCCCAAAACCGATGAAACATACCTGCTGGCGGGCTATCCGTGGTTCAAGGTACGCGCGCGCGACCTGTTTGTTTCACTGCCGGGATGCACATTGTCTGTTGACAAGCCGCACGATTTCGAAAAAATAATGGATTCCGCCATACCTCATCTTCAAGACTTTATGAACGACAAACCCGGAAAAAACATCATAAAGCAAATAGAAGATCCCGATGTGTTGCTCTGGACAATATGGTCGCTGCAACAATACCGAAAAGTAAACCCGCAGGTTTTCAACGATAAATACGCCTCCTTTTTATTTTCGCTCATCGATTACATCGCGTCCAACAAGCACCCCAATTTAGCGGTTGATCCGGAAAACGAGCTGCTCACAACTTACGGGCGCGACGTTGCCGTTAGCTGGATGAACGCTATGCAGAACGGCAAGCCCGTAATTCCAAGATCGGGATACCTGGTGGAATTCAACGCCTTGTGGCACAACGCCCTTAAGTTTGCCGAAGAAGCAGCGGCCGCCGTAAATAAAGAAGAATGGGCTGCCACATTCGAAGAAAAAGCGTTGCGGGTACAACAATCGTTTGTTGAAACTTTTCTCAATGACGCCGGATATTTATACGATTACGTGGATGGCACGTATGCCGACAGAAACGTCCGTCCCAACATGATTTTTGCCGTTTCGGTAGATTATTCGCCGTTGGAGCGCCGCCAGAAAAAATCGGTTATCGATTTCGTTACCAAAGAGCTGCTCACGCCGGTAGGCATACGCTCATTAAGCCCTAAAGGATACAATTACCGCGCCCGCTACGCCGGAACAACCGATGAAAAAGAATACGCCTATTTCAACGGATGCGCTTTTCCGTGGCTTATTGGCGCTTATATCGAAGCCTATTTCAAGGTTTTCAGCATGAGCGGCCTTTCGCTGGCAGACCGGATAATGATTGAGTTGGAAGACCAGATGCAAAACGACTGCATCGGAACCTTGTCGGAGTTTTACGATTCCAACCCGCCTTTCTACGCTCACGGCGGATATTCTTTTGCCATGAGCGTGGCGGAAACTTTGCGCGCGATGAAGCTGATAAAGTCGTTCGGGTGAGAAAATTGCGGTTGGCGGTTGGCTGTTAGCTGT
>JAUNRY010000064.1 GCA_030539475.1 Bacteroidia bacterium
AGTGGTGTCCTAACAATTGTCGGTGGCGTCCTAATGATTGTCAGTGTTATTCTAAACGATGTCAGAGGCGTGCTACCCAATGCAGCTGTTGTTCTAATTGTTGTAAGCAGCGTGCTAACGGTTGTTTACGCTGTGCTAACCGTTGCAGGTGAGCATTTATATCTTGGAATAACCGCCATACGATTTACACGCTCGTTTCACGAAGCTGAAACCGCCTCGTCATGAACCCGTAGCTATTGCCTCAACTAATTCCGCAATCCCCGCCACACATTCCGCCACCCGTTCGGGATTGACAATACTCAGGTTGTCTTGGGGGGTGTGCGTGAGTTCCTGCGTCTCCATGTTTTCGATAAACCATTGCGAACTGACGGCTATGGCCGCGCAACCGTTTTGCAGAAACAGGCTGTGGTCGCCTTGATACCACGGCAGCCCCTCTGCAATTGCGGGCGTGTTGCTTAGTACGTTTTGCAACGCCGTGGCGATGGTTGGGGGCAGGTTAAATGCCGAAAAGCAAGACAACCCTTCCTGATAACCCGCTCCATCGATATTGATATTCAATAGAATTTTGTTGAATTTACCGGCGTTTTGTTCCGTGTATTTTACTTGTCCGGGCGCTCCATAATAATCTTCGCCATTGAAAAACACCAGTTCCAGGGGAATGGGGTGTGAATAGTTTTTCCAGATTTCGGCCAACGCCAAAACGATTGCTACGCCCGTTGCGTTGTCGATAGCGCCGGGGGTATTAATTTTGGTGTCGATATGTGCCGTAACCACAATTTTGTTTTTCGCCGCATCGCCCTTTCTTGCAATCACATTGTAAGCCGTTTCGGGAATACGTTTGGCAAGCGAGGTAAGCTCCACGGTTTTTCCCGAACAAGCGAGCAGTTTTTCGCCTTCGGTGTCTTTCATAAAAACGGAGGGGATATCAAAGTCGCCGTCTTCAAACAAGGGGAAGGGATAAACGCCGCCGGCCAATGCCGCATTTCGGCTCGTAGCGGTAACAAGCGCCAAGGGCTTACCTTTTTCTAATACCGAAATAAGGTGTTGATGCTCTTGGGGGTTCCAGAATGGGAATTTTTTCGGTGCGATTTGCTCGGCGGCAATTTCGCCATGAAGCAGAATTATTTTATCGGTCATATCGGTTTGTTCCAACCGGCCGATGGTGTCGATGGCAAGTAATTCTCCTTTCGCCCGGCATCCCAACGCGTAATGCGACGAAAACACTTCAAACGACTGGTTGCCGCATGTTAATGCAGCGCCGCCGGTGCTCCAATCAATCACCGAAAGTTCCGTCGCCGTGGTTTCCCAACCCAAATCGCTCAATACTTTTTGGGCATAGTCTGTTGCTCTTCTGTTTTCGGCGCTGCCCACGCGGCGTTCGCCAATCTGCTCGCAAAGTACCTGTAAATGTTTTTTTACTGTTTCCGTTAAAATGTTTTTGTTCATGATGTTTCTCTTCGTCCAAATTTCGCGTGGTGCGTGTGGCGCAACTCTGCTTGCAGGTTATTCGGCTTTTTTTGTGGAAATGATTGCTGATGATTCTAAATATCCGTTGTTTTTATCGTAATACAACTGTTTCACAAGCGTCATTAATATAACCAGCAGCGGCACAGCCAGCACAATGCCCCATCCGCCGGTGAGCGCGCCCATTATTACCTGAAAAAACAGCAGCAAGGCCGGCGGAGTGTTTAATAATTTTTTTTGCACGTTGGGCGTGATGAGGTTGCTCTCTATGGTTTGCACCAGGATGAACAAACCGGCAATGAGCAACGCTTTCGTGGGGCTGTGCATCAGTCCTACCAGCACGGCGGGAATCATTGCAATGATGGGCCCGAAGTTGGGAATCACGTTTAAGAATCCGGCTAAGATAGCGAGAACGAGCCACGTTCCTACGCCGAGGCTGATTAATCCGACGGCGGTGAGCGTGAAAACGATTAATCCGGCAAAAAGTGCGCCTTTTATCCATTTTTTCAGGTTTTCGCCCAGGTGCATCACCACTTCCTGCGCTTTGCCCTGCCCGTTTCGGGGGACGAGTTTAACCATGCCCCGCACGTATTCCGATGCTCCGATGGTGAGGAACAATGCCAGAAAAATAACCACGTACAAATCGCCGAAAACACCGAAGGTGGAGGAGAAAAAACCTTGCAATACGGGGAGAACTTTTTTTTGGTTTTCCGTATCGGAAACATAGTCTACGATTTTTCGGCCTATCTCGCTTTGGTTAAGGTGGTTTTGCGCATTGGCAATCATTTCCGGCACTTTCTCCTGCATCTCGCTGGCCTGGCTTTGTACTTTCGAACCCATCAGCCAGAAGAACAACCCGATAAGGAGAAACGTGCCCACAATGGAAAGTGTGAGCGATATTCCGTTTTTCCATCCTGTCCATTGTTGAATTTTGGATGCCAGCGCCCGAAAGAAAATGGCAATGAGCGACGCTGCCAGCAATAACAAAAAGGCATTGAAGATTTTGTAAACAATCAGCAATACCACCAATACAAATACCGTAATGCCTACGGCTTTCCATACGCGCCGGTCAAAATATTTGTCCGTGCGCTTACCTGTTGTCTCGTTCATATACTTGCATTACGGTGTGTTTTTTGTTTCCACATCGCCCTGAAACGAAATGGGTTGCCGGTTTGTATCCGTTACGTTGAGGCGGGCGGTTCCGTTTTCCCAGATGTCGAAAAACAGGAATATCTCACGTCCGGTGTCGTTTGTGCGGATATTTACCTGCCAGTTGCCTTTTTTTCGGCCGGGCTCCACCTGATAATCGAAATTGGTGCTGGTAAATTTTATTCCTCCTTCCCGCGGATCCATGGGCGCCACATAAGCGCGCCCGTAATAGGGGAGGTAAGCGCGAACGGTATCGGGTGAAACTTTCACATCGTAGAAAGGCGACAAATACATAGACCTGAATCCGGTAGGATAGGCATAGGTAGCCTTGAAAGTGAAATCGAAATCGTTCATTCTCTGTTGAATTTCGGCAGCTACAGCTTCTTTTTCAGCCGCCGATTGTGCCGTGCCGCAGGTTGTTAATCCAAGAACGACGGACATCACAATAAGTAAATGCAGGGTTAATTGTCTCATAATCTATCCGTTTTACAGTAAAACAAAGATGCAGGCGTTTTTGTTGTTAGAATGGAGATAAATCTGTAAAAAGGTGCAGGCAATAGTAGGCAATCAGCAGCCCCAGAATCACGAAAAACGATGATATCTCCCATCTTCGGGTTGTGTTTGTATAAAAATGCGCCATGATGACGGACAGGAATGGCGTTACCGCGTAAATCCAAAACAAGGTTTGCCCCAGGTACAAAACCTGCAAAAATATGGATGCTACGATGATGGAAGTACAGAAAATCAGTACTTTTTTGGTAAAGCTGCGTTCCCTGGTAATCTGTTTGTTGTCTGTTACGATGTAGAAAAAGATGAAAAGCAGGATGGTGCCCGTAAAGCCCCATTGAGGCACGGAGAATTGAGGCACTTGGGTGAAATTGTAAATCTCGGCGAATCGCGTGAACGGATCGATAAATCCGGCAATGTTATCTCCAAAAACATACAGGGCGAAAACAATCCAAAACACCAATATGATACCAAAGACGGAGGCAACGAAAGAGCGGAAATTTATCGTACCCAAGGCCGATAAGCCAATTAGCCACAACGGAAGAAACAGCAGGGCGTAAATCTGAAAAGTGGCGGCAATGGTCAACAAGGCGCTAAACTGAAAAGCGTAGCGGTGCGAACGATGGTATTGATACGACGCCAATAACGGGAAAAGAGACCAAAGAACGAAAATTAGTCCCAAGAAATTGGGCGACATTCTCAGAAACACAGGGTGGATGTTGAAGAGAATAAGCGGGATATAAAAAGGCATGGAGGTTCGCATCCGGATTACCCCGTAGCGGATGTTGAGCTCGGAAATAAGGTAGGAGATGATGAAAATGCAAAGCGTACTCGATAAAAAAGACACAAGCGGCGATTGCTGAAAAAAAGGTTCGAGATACGGCCAGGAAAAATTAACGCTGTTGATTTCGAAATCGGGCAATCCGTTTTGCAGAAACATCAAAAACCGCAATACGATGATGACAATGGAAACGACCAACGAGATGAATCGCGATTCCACAAAATAAGACTTGAAGTTTCGGGTTAGCCGGCTATTCATGTGTTATTGTTTTAAATCGAAACCGATATCTGTGCGGTAATAACTGTTTTCGAAAGAAATTTTCCCGATATTTTTGTACGAGTTTTCCAGTGCTTCATCCATTGTCTTTCCATAAGAAGTAACGGCAAGCACCCGCCCTCCTGCAGTAACAACGCTGTTGTTTTCCAGCTTGGTTCCCGCGTGGAAAACAATGGAATCTTTTACCTCGTTAATTCCCGAAATGGGTTTCCCTTTCTCGTAGTCGCCCGGATATCCGCCGGAAACCATCATCACGGTAGCGGCAAACCGATTGTCTGTCTCCAGCGGTTTCGTGTCGAGCGTTTCGGTAAAAACACTTACAAAAAGATCCAGGATATCCGATTTTATGAGCGGCAACACCGCTTCGGTTTCCGGATCGCCCATGCGGACGTTATATTCAATGACTTTGGGCTCGCCACCTACATTTATCAATCCCAGGAATATAAATCCTTTATAATCAATATTCTCTTTCTCTATTCCCTTAACCGTAGGCACCACAATTTCCTGCTCCACCTTTTGCATAAATGCTTCATCGGCAAACAAAACGGGCGAAACGGCTCCCATGCCGCCGGTATTAAGCCCGGTATCGCTTTCGCCAATGCGTTTGTAATCTTTGGCAACGGGCAGAATTTTGTACGATTTCCCGTCCGTGAGCACGAAAACCGAGCACTCAATTCCCTGCAAAAACTCTTCGATAACCACTTTGTTGCTCGATTCGCCAAACATCCCGTTCAGCATTTCCCAAAGCAAGCGCTTGGCTTCGTTGATATCGTTTAAAATCAATACGCCTTTCCCGGCGGCCAATCCGTCGGCTTTCAACACGTAAGGCGGTTGCAGCGACTCCAAAAAACGGTTTCCTTCTTCAATGTTTCCCAATTTTATGGTTTTATACTGAGCGGTGGGGATGTTGTGGCGAGACATGAATTCTTTAGCGAAATCCTTGCTCCCTTCCAGCTGTGCGCCTCTTTGAGAAGGCCCGATAACGGCAATGTGGCAGGCATCTTCGTCGTCGCGGAAAAAATCATAAATGCCTTTCACCAGCGGAATTTCGGGGCCTACCACAATCATGTCCACATCGTTTTCCAGGCAAAATAACTTCAACGCCTGAAAATCGGTAGGGGAAATGGGCACGTTAACTCCCAGCAAGGCAGTACCGGCATTGCCCGGTGCAATAAACAAGTTGTTGAGAAATTTGCTGCTGCGCATACGCCATGCAAAGGCATGTTCACGGCCACCGGAGCCCAGAATTAGTACGTTCATATTATCAAGTTCATTCAATAGTTTTACCCTCTATTAACTGGAAGGCACAAAGCTACTAAAAATTACGAAAAATAGACATCGAAAAGCACGGAAATCTCCAAACAGTTTTTCGAAAATTGTTATCTTTGTGAAAAAAGGAGTTTGAAAACAGAAAACAGAAAACAGAAGAAGTTAAATCGTAATTCGTCAATCGTAAATCCCCAATATTATGTCTGTTTACCAACTTGCCCGCAATTTTGCCCTGCAAACCAACCGAGTTTTGTTTATCACCGGAAAAGCCGGAACGGGAAAAACCACGTTTTTGCGCCGGTTGAAAGATGAATCGCCCAAACAAATTGCCGTGGTAGCGCCCACGGGCGTGGCAGCCATCAACGCCGGCGGAACCACGATGCACTCCTTTTTTCAATTGCCGTTCGCGCCTTTCATTCCCACGCCCGAAGGGCGGAGAGAACTGATTGCCAGGTTGAGGATGTTCGGCCAGAAACGCAACGTATTGCGCGAGTTGGAACTGTTGGTTATCGATGAAATAAGTATGGTTCGCGCCGATGTGTTGGATGCGATGGACACCGTGCTGCGCCACGTGCGCTATCGCCCCGACGAGCCGTTTGGCGGCGTTCAGGTTATATTTATCGGCGATATGTTTCAACTTTCGCCGGTGGCAAAACAAGATGAATGGCAAATCCTCTCGGAGTTTTACAAGGGAATTTATTTTTTCAACAGCCACGTATTGCAGCAAACATCGTTGTTGCACATCGAGTTCGATACCATTTTCAGGCAAAGCAACCAAACTTTCATCTCGCTCCTCAACGAGGTGCGGAACAGCACGCTCTCCGAAAACGGGTTAAAGTTATTGCAAACCCGTTATAACCCTGCTTTCCGCCCGCCCGAAGACGATACATATATCACCCTCACCACGCACAACTACAAAGCCGATGCCATCAACGCGCAGGAATTGGCAAAATTAAAATCGCCCGTCCGCAGATACGAAGCAACAGTGAAAGGCGATTTCCCCGAGCGGAATTTCCCCGTGGAAAAAACGCTGGAATTAAAAGTGGGAGCCAAAGTGATGTTTATGAAAAACGATATGGAAACGGTGCGGCGGTTTTATAACGGAAAAATTGGCGTGATAACGGAACTGCACGACAATCACGTTACCGTGCAATGCCCCGGCGATGCCGAGCCCATAGAACTTGCGCCGATGATTTGGGAAAATATGAGCTACACCGTGAACAAGGAAACCACGCAACTGGAAGAGAAAATCGACGGCCTCTTCACGCAATTGCCGTTGCGCCTCGCGTGGGCTATTACCATCCACAAAAGCCAGGGGCTTACGTTCGACAAGGTGGTGGTGGATGCCGGTGCGGCGTTTGCCGCCGGGCAGGTTTACGTGGCGCTGAGCCGATGCCGCACGTTGGAAGGATTGGTGCTGAAAAGCCATATCGGGAGCGACTGTTTGCTGAGCGAAACCGAGATTCGCAGTTTTTCGCAAACGCAGCATTCGCCGGATGAGTTGTCTTCGCAATTCGATACTTCGCAGCAACAATACAAAGTGCAGTTGCTGATGAACCTGTATAACTTTTCGCCTTTGCGCAAAATGGCGCACGAGTTGCTGACCGATACCGAAAAAGTTTCGGAATCGTTTAACGATGAAACCATTCCTTTTTTGCAGGACGTGAAACAAAAAGCGATGCAATTGGCCGATGTGGCGGAAAAATTCCGGGCGCAGCTCACAAAAATCCTCTCGGCCAACGATACGCGAAAACTTTCGGAACGGCTGCAAGCCTCATCGGCTTATTTCCCGGAAGAATTGGACGCTTTTTTGAAAGTAATTGCCTCATCGCCTGCCACCACCGACAACCGAAGCAACGCCCGCCAATACGAAATCGATTTGCTGGCGCTTTACACGCTTGCCGCGCAAAAAAAGCACTTCATCAACGGACTGAAAGCCGATTTTTCGGTGGAAGACTATTTCTCGCTCCGCAAAAACTTTGTTTTCATTCCGCCCTCCATCAAAGCGTATGCAACCGTGCACAGTGAGAAAATCACCTCCAAGCATCCCGATTTACTGCGCACGCTCACCCAAACCCGCAACCACATTGCGGAGCAACTTGGTATGCCCGTGTACGTGGTGGCGAGAACCAAATCGCTTCTGGAAATGGCGGAATACCTGCCTTTGACACAAAAAGAGTTGCTGCGGATTCACGGATTCGGCAAAAGAACCGCCGAAAAATACGGCGATGCTTTTTTGGACGAGATAAACGAATATTGCCGGGAGCGCGGTATTTCGTCGAGAATGGAATTGTTGTTCAAGCCGGAGAAAGAGAAAAAACCGGCCAAGAAAAAAGGCGACAGTGCCCGTGAAACGCTGGCGATGTTCCAAAGCGGAAAAAGCATCGAAGCTATTGCCAAGGAAAGAAACTTAACGGAGTCGACCATCGCCGGGCACCTGGCTCGGTTTGTGGTGGACGGCACGTTGGATTTGCACCGTTTCGTATCGGCAGAACAATACGAAAAAGCAATGGAAATATTGAAAGACAAGGCCGACGATGTTTCGGTTTTCGCGGCGTTGTCTCCGCATTTTTCACCAATTGAAACTGCTTTTATAAATGCGTGGTTGAGGAAAAACGGGTGAGGCAAATAAATACTTCTTTTATTTATCTTTAATCATCTTTTGAGCTATAAATTCGTGAATATAAACTTCGTCATTAGCATAGATGCAATAAACGAACGTCATATTTATAAAATTCACCCTGCGGACAAACGCGCCGTAATTTCGTTGTAAAGACTCAGTATATCGTATCGGATTTAAGTGTGCTGTTGTTTCCAAATTGCGGATAACCTGCATTAACGCATCATAATGACGGTAAGCGGTGAGCGGTGCTTTGTATTTTTGTGAAATGAAGTTAATGTATTCATCAATCTGATATAAAACTGATTGTGGAACAATTACAGTAAAGCGTTTCATTTCGCATTTTTAGCTATTTCGTACATATCCACGTTGTAATATTCGCTTAGTTTTTTCATTCCGTAGTGATATACTTCGTCCACCGAATAGGTTTTTTCGTTACTTGGCGCAGGCATTAATGACTCAACGGATTGTGGGTTTTTAACAATCTCCTTCATCAATTTACGGCCATTCGGAGTATCTGTTTTGATTGTTACTTGCATTTTATTTCGATGTTTGATACGACAAATTTATTAAAAATATTTCAATTTGTCAATCCTATACCTAATCAAATATTCAAAACGATACAATATTTTCTTATCGATTCTTTATCTTTGCACACAATGATGAAAAGTAACAGAATTACCGAGTTATTCGGCATAAAATATCCCATCATTCAGGCCGGAATGGTGTGGTGCAGCGGATGGCGATTGGCTTCTGCCGTGAGCAATGCCGGCGGATTGGGATTGATTGGCGCGGGATCGATGCATCCCGAAACACTGCGCGGGCACATTCTAAAATGCAAAGCGGCAACCGACAAGCCTTTTGGCGTGAATATTCCGCTGATGTATCCGCAAATTGAGGAGATTATGCAGATTGTGGTGGAGGAGAAAGTTCCCATTGTTTTCACATCGGCAGGAAATCCCAAAACGTGGACGGCGAAGTTGAAAGCCGCAGGAATCATTGTGGCACACGTGGTTTCGAGTTCCAAATTTGCCGCAAAATGCGTTGAGGCCGGTGTAGATGCCGTTGTTGCTGAAGGTTTCGAGGCCGGAGGCCACAACGGCCGCGAAGAAACCACCACGCTCACGCTCATTCCGCAAGTGCGAAAAACTATCGATTTGCCGCTTATCGCCGCCGGCGGAATCGCGACGGGCGCAGCAATGGCAGCGGCTTTCGCGCTTGGCGCCGAAGGTGTGCAAGTAGGAACCCGATTCGCACTTACCGAAGAAAGCTCTGCCAGCGATGCGTTTAAACAGAAATGTACTTCTCTCGCCGAAGGCGACACGATGCTTTCGCTCAAAAAAGTGAGTCCCACACGAATGATTAAAAACGATTTTTACCGTCAGGTACAGGATTTGGAAGACCAGGGAGCCTCCGCCGACGACCTGCGGCTGTTGCTGGGGCGCGGCCGCTCAAAACGCGGGATTTTTGAAGGCGATTTGTCGGAAGGGGAACTGGAAATCGGGCAAGTAGCATCCTTGGTTCGGGAGATTGTTCCGGCAGGAAAAGTGGTGCAGGAAATGGTGGAGGAATATAATGAAACGGTGAAAAGTTTGAAGAGGATTGATTTTTGATTTTTTAACCCCTCCGCTCGTTCCTCG
>JAUNRY010000065.1 GCA_030539475.1 Bacteroidia bacterium
AACAATATAACGATAAGCGATATGAAAGAAGAATTAAACATTGTACTCACCGAAGCCGTATTTTACACGTTGCTGGCATTGTATTCGCCATTGCACGGCTACGGCATAATGCAGGAAACCGAAAAAATGAGCAACGGACGCTTAAAACTTTCGGCCGGAACACTCTACGGCGCTCTGTCATCCATGTTGGAAAAAGGCTGGATCAGCGAACTTCCGACAGAAGCGGGAAGCCGTAAGAAGGAATATGTGATAACCAATCTTGGCAAAGAAGTTACCAAAATAGAATTGCTGCGATTGGAAGAATTGGTAGAAAACGGAAAAAAAATTATAAAATAAAACAGAATCATGGAAAAAACGGTAAGAAGAAATTTCTTCGTATGGGAATACGAGAAAGAAGAAAAATGGCTAAACAAAATGTCTTCCGAAGGTTGGCAGCTTGTACAAGCGAGTTTATTCAAATATAAGTTTGAAAACGGTGAACCCGACGAGTACGAATACAAGTTGGAACTGTTGGATAAGGATACAAAAAATAAGGAGAGCAGGGCTTACCTTGATTTTTTGCAAGAAACAAATGTTGAACTTATTGGCGAAGTATCAAACTGGATTTATTTACGAAAGAAAAAATCGGAAGGTGGTTTCAGCGATGATAATCGCCTGATTAGAAAAGTAACGCATTCAACTAAAATTGGAGAAATTTACCAGAACATAATGATTCTCTTTTTAAGTATGATTGCGATTTCCGTTGTAGGAATTATGATTTTTCATGATTTAAAAACTTCTCCTGCAACTTCATTTTTCGAAGGGTTCTTTACCGGCATTGTGCTCGCATCCAGCATTATATCGGTTTTGTTGATTCCGGCGATAAAGAAAAATCAGAAAAAAATAAGAAGGGCCTTAAGGGAACTCGTCGTTGCCGAGAGAGGATGAATCACAAACAATTTATATAATCGATTGTTTCATTTAAATATTTATCATTATGAACGTATTTAAAAAACTGGGCGCCATCATCGCCCTCACAACAGTAATTATGAGCGTAACAGCACAAAGTGTTTCAGGAGACTGGAAAGGAACCTTATCGGTTCAGGGAATGGATCTCGACCTGATTTTTCATCTGTCGGAAGAGAACGGAGTTTTTAGCGGAACCATGGATGTACCCATGCAGGGAGCAGCCGGAATTCCGGTTGATAAAGTGGAAACCGACGGGAAATCGATAAAACTGAACGTATCGGCTGCACAAATTGTCTATAACGGAACCATAGCCGGCGACAGCATCGTGGGAAATTACGAACAAGCCGGAATGTCGTTGCCGTTAACACTGAAAAAGTTCGAGAGCAAGCTTCCCGGCAACACAGCTTTAGTTTCGTCGGAAGAAGAGCTGCAAGCCCTGAAACTTGCCGACAAAGGCAATTACAAATACAAAGTGGAAGACTATTTCGCCAAGCCGAAAGCATCGTCGTTTCAACTTTCTCCCAACGGCAAGTACTTGTCGTACATGGAGAAAGACGGCTTGAAAAATCACGTATATATAAAGGATGTTGCCACCGATAAAGTAACTCGCGCCATCGAAGAAAAAAAGGAGCCGATAAAAGGTTACGGCTGGGTAAACGATGATCGGTTAATCTATGTTATGGACGATGGAGGCGATGAAAATTATCACATTTACGCGGTGAATATCGATGGAACCAACTCCATGGACTTAACTCCTTTTGAGGATGTGAAAGCGATGATGCTGAATGGCCTGAAAGACCAGAAAGATTACATCATCATTTCGATGAACAAAGACAACAAACAAATCTTCGAGCCTTACAAATTGAATGTAAATACCGGAGAAATGGAGAAATTGTTCGAAAATACCGACCCTGCCAATCCCATTCAGGGATACGATTTTGATAAAGACGGCAACTTGCGCGGATACTCCAAATTGGTGAACGGTATTGAGATGGAATATTATTATAAAGACCTGGCTTCCGGAGAATTCAACCTATTGAAAAAAATGAATTGGGATGACTCCTTCGGAGTGATGAGCTTTAATTATTCGAGCAACAACCCTGACGATGCCTATGTGCTCACAAACCTTAATTCCGATAAAACGGAGATTGTACTCTACGATTTGAAGCAAAACAAGGAGATTAAAAAAGTGTTTTCCAATCCCCATTTTGATGTCTCGGGCATGAGGCTTTCGCGCAAACGCAATTACGAGATTGATTATTTTGCATACGAAGGCGAAAAGTACGTGATTTTACCACAGAGCGACTTTTTTAAAGATTTTTCGACTAAAATGGCTGCCGAATTCAAAGATGTGGAATATTACGTTACCGATTTTGATGACGATGAAACCAAATTCCTCATCGTGGTGCAAAGCGATAAGCTGTACGGAAAATATTACGAATACGATGTCGAAACCGGAAAGTTCAGCCTGCTCTACGACCTGATGCCACAACTGAATCCGGCGGATATGGCGGAAATGCGCCCAATTACATTCAAAAGCCGCGACGGACTTACACTTCACGGCTATATCACTTTGCCGAAGGCAGCCTTGGAAGGCAAAAAAGTACCGCTGGTGGTGAATCCGCACGGCGGGCCGCAAGGCATTCGCGATTCGTGGGGTTTTAATCCGGAAACACAGCTTTTTGCCAGCCGGGGATATGCCACGTTGCAAGTAAATTTCCGCATATCGGGCGGTTACGGTAAAGAATTTCTGCGTGCCGGTTTCAAACAAATCGGACGAAAGGTGATGGACGATGTGGAAGACGGCGTAAAATATGTGATTGAGCAAGGGTGGGCCGATCCCGATAAAATTGCCATTTACGGTGGTAGCCACGGCGGTTATGCCACGTTGATGGGATTAGTGAAAACTCCCGATTTATACACATGCGGCGTGAATTACGTTGGAGTTTCCAATATAGAAACCTTTTTTGCATCTTTTCCTGAATACTGGAAGCCGCTCACGGAAATGGTAAAACAGATATGGTACGATTTGGATAATCCCCAAGAAGCAAAAATTGCCAAAGAAGTTTCACCTGTTTATCAGACTGCTAAAATCACCAAGCCTGTTTTTGTGGTTCAGGGTGCCAACGATCCCCGGGTAAACATCAACGAATCCGATCAAATTGTTACGGCGCTGCGCGCCAAAGATTTGTACGTTCCTTATATGGTGAAATACAACGAGGGACACGGGTTTTATCGCGAAGAGAACCGGATGGATTTTTACAGCGCCATGATGGGGTTTCTGGCTAAATACTTGAAGTAGAGCTGTTAGCCATTAGCTGTTGGTTGTTGGCCGGGAAGTGCAAATACTTGCCGCTTGTCCAATCAATTTGAACGCAAAGTGAGAAAGTTACCTCTTCCTTTTCACTGCATACACGAAAAAAACCGGCATCGCCGGTTTTTTTCGTGTATGCAGTGAAACCAGTTGCAGCACCACAACCGCCTCTTTGCTTTTTCTACCGTACCGCCTTGTTCAAGAACTCATTCAACGGATACTGCACCTTAACAATTTCCATCAACCGATCCACCACATTCTCTTTGAGAAAAAACTCGTTATCGAGCGCGTGATGCGTAACAAAGTGCTTGTTTTTCAGCAGTTCAATCTCTTCAAAATCTTTTGGGTAGCCTTTGGGCGGGTTTTTGAGTTTGTCATTGTGAGAGAGGGTGGGGAAGAGCTTCTTGAAATTTTTATCGTTTAAAATTGCGCGCACTTCATCGGGATTGTGGTAAATGGCATTTCGGATAGCTTGCAGCGTAGCGGGATCGGGCGCGTAAATGCCACCGGCAAAAAACGACTCATCGGGTTGGAGGTGGATGTAATATCCTGCCATCCGGGTTTTGCGTCCGCCGTTGGCGATGAATGCGCTGAAATGGGTTTTGTAAGGCGTTTTATCGTTAGAGAAACGGATATCCCGATAGATGCGGAACATACATTCACCGGCTGTTACTGTTCCGATACTCGGGTCGAGTTGGCTGAGCGGGAGAATAAGTGCGTTGATAAAGGTTTCGAACGTGGCGCGGGCTTCGTTATACTCGTCTTTGTGTTCGTTGAACCAATTGCGGTCGTTATAAACTTGCAGTTGCGCAAGAAAATTGAATATTTGTTTGAAATTCATAGTCTTTGTAAGTTGGGAAAATAAATACTATAAGTATCCGTTTGTTTGCCTAACTCGCCTGAAAGGCAGCACTTAACAACCATAAGTACCGCCACTTCGGGCGGAGTTTTTTGGTTTTGTTTTGCCGCAGGCGACTAAAATCGCCTCCGGTTATGGAAATATGGCTTTTCAAGCCTATCGGGCAATAAAACGGATATCCATTATAAATAAAACATCTAATACCTGAAAAATCTGTATTCTAATCTCTACCTTACGACTTCTTTTCCAACAAAAAACGTCTCGTAAGATACTTCCGCACGGGTTCATCGTACAATTTCAACGCCAGGTAGGCGAGAAGGATATTCCCGAAAAACAACACCAACGTTATGTGCCAGGTTTGGGCAAATGTGAGGCCGTTTTTCCAAACCCACGAATAAAACAGGTACATGAACGGATAATGCACAATATAAAGCGGATAAGATATATCGCCTAAGAATTTACACATTGACGTGGTAAATTTCGTGTCCGTTTTTCCCGAAGCTCCGATATGGAGGAGTATCGGAAAAACAACGATGATGCACACGGCATCGTACAGGCCGTTCATCCACATTGCCTCCTCGCCGCCAATGTATGGCAGGGAAAGCAGCACTATTATTGCCGCGCTGCTTATCCAAAACGCCCCTTTTATGTTTGCCGGCTTAAACTTTCGCGACATGAGCAAGCCCATGGAAAACGCGAACAACAACCGCAGAAAACCGCCGATAAGGTTGTAATCCAGCATCGACCATCCCACGCCTAAATGCCCGTAACCCGAAAAATTGAACACGGCAAACGAAGCCAATCCGGCTCCCGCCAGCACAACCACAACGGTGAGCGCTTTGGTGGATAATTTCCGCAAAAACAGCGCGTAAAGAATATTCCCGATATACTCGAAGAACAACGTCCACGCAGGCCCGTTCAAAGGATACATTTCGGCGTTTCCACGCACTTCGGCGCCCGCGCCGGGAGCAGCCGGAATAAGAAAGAGATGCATAAGCATGGCCAACATGACCATGGACAGGGAAACCTTAGTGCCGTCCCACTGTTCGCTGCCTTGAATAAGAAACGTGATAACACCCAGCACGGTTCCCAGAATAATAAGGGGATGCAACCGGATTAGCCGGCGTTTGAAGAAATCTTTTTTGCTCATCCTGTCCCAGCGGTCGTCGTACGCGTAACCGATAACGAATCCCGACAGGATAAAGAAAAAATCCACGGCCAGGTATCCGTGATTGAATTTTTGGTCGATGGGGCTTGTAGCAAAGGCTTCAAACACATGAAACCATATAACCATAAGCGCCGCTATGCCGCGCAGCCCGTTGAGTATTTGATAATGCGGCTTGCTGTCTGCAAATGCTGCCGATGAAGTTGTTGACATGTTGTTTTTGTTTGTAATTTTTAGCAGGTGAATTTGCCGGTTTTTTGCGGCAGGGCTGCAAAAATATAAAATTTCTTTCAAAACAGGAGAGGATTTTCATACAAAAAACAACGAATCAAACTTGCCCACTCCGTCGGAAGCGGCCGGCATTGCCCGTTGCGGGTTCCTAAATTATCTATATGAATATCCGCAATTATTCCTAAACGGGCTGAAAAAGAACGTAAAGAAAGAAACCAAAAACCGATAGGCATTTTTTTATCCTACGGACAATTTTTTACCGGGCACTAATAGTAAAAAATAAAACGATTGTGCCTTTACCCGTGAATTTCACAAAAAGTTGAGGAAACAGGGCTTGGTTTAAGTATTTTTTTCGTAATTTCGGGGCTTTAAAAAGTTGTTAAATCTAATTTACAGTTTAATCAAATGGAAGAAAACAAAGAAAAAATCAAAGAGTTACCCGAAAACGCGTATCGGGAATTGCAACCGGGCGAGGAATACAACCCTGTTTTGCCCGCCCACAAGCCTGTAACAGAGATAACTCCGTGGTCGGTGGGCATGGGATTGCTGATGGCCGTTATATTTTCGGCGGCGGCGGCTTATTCCGGTTTGAAAATCGGACAGGTTTTTGAGGCCGCCATCCCCATTTCCATCATTGCCGTGGGCGCGTCGGCCGCTCTGCGCAAGAAAAACGCCCTCGGGCAAAATGTAATTATCCAATCCATCGGGGCAAGTTCGGGCGTGATTGTTGCGGGAGCCATTTTCACCATTCCCGGTTTGTATATTTTAAAGGCAAGATATCCCGAAATTGAGGTGGATTTTTGGCAGATATTCTTTTCGTCGCTCTTTGGCGGTGTGTTGGGGATATTGTTTCTTATCCCGTTCAGAAAATATTTTGTGAAAGACATGCACGGCAAATTGCCGTTTCCCGAAGCCACGGCAACTACCGAAATTCTGATGACCGGCGAAAAAGGCGGCAACCAAGCCAAACTGCTTGTAACAAGCGGATTGATTGGCGGGTTGTTCGATTTCTGTTTCTCGGCGTTTCGGTTGTGGAGCGAAGAAATAAGCACGCGGATCATCCCCGCGGGAGAAATGATGGCCGAGCGGTTTAAAATGGTGCTGAAGTTCAACGTGAGCGCCCTCATTTTCAGTTTCGGCTACCTGGTGGGATTGCGTTTCGCCGTCATTATCACGGCCGGCTCGTTGCTGTCGTGGCTTGTGCTCATTCCGTTAATCAATGAAATTGGAGGATTGGCCGTTGCGGCCGGCGCCTCCGCGAATCCTTTCGAAGCCATGTCTGCCGAGCAAATATTCGCGGCGTACGTTCGCCCCATTGGTATCGGCGCCATCGCTATGGCAGGCATTATCGGCATCATCAAATCATCGGGAGTAATAGGAAACGCTTTTAAACTGGCCGTAAGCAAAAAAGGTGTGGCGAGCGGCACCGAAACCGAAACAAAACGTTCGCAGCGCGACCTCAAAATGTCGTTCGTTATGCTCTTTCTGTTCCTCACGCTTGTGGCGGTATTTATTTTTCTGCTCATTGGCGTGAAGGTAACATTGTTGCAAGCCATTGTGGCGCTCATTACCATAACTGTTATTTCGTTTCTATTCACAACCGTGGCGGCGAATGCCATTGCCATAGTGGGTTCAAATCCGGTTTCGGGGATGACGCTGATGACGCTTATTCTTTCGTCCGTTATTCTGGTGGCTGTAGGATTGAGCGGCTGGCAGGGAATGGTGAGCGGATTGATAATCGGAGGCGTTGTTTGTACGGCGCTTGCCATGGCGGGCGGTTTTATTACTGATTTAAAAATCGGTTATTGGATTGGAACCACACCGGCCAAGCAGCAATCGTATAAGTTCTTGGGAACGCTGGTTTCCGCTGCCACCGTGGGCGCTGTAATTTATATCTTGAATGAAGCATACGGATTTGTTGCTACCGAAACGCATCCCAACCCCATGGTTGCCCCGCAGGCCAACGCCATGGCAGCCATTATCGAGCCGCTCATGTCGGGCGAAGGCGTAAGCTGGATGCTCCTGGGCATTGGCGCCGTAATAGCCGTACTCATCAATTGGCTGAAAATATCGCCTCTGGCGTTCGCGCTCGGCATGTTTATTCCGCTGCCGTTGAATACGCCCCTGGTTGTGGGTGGGTTGCTCAATCATTGGATCAACAAAAACAAAAAAGATCCTAAGCTCACAAACGCCCGCCACCAACGAGCCATTCTGGTTTCTTCGGGATTTATTGCCGGAGCCGCGCTCTTTGGCGTAATCGGCGCGCTCATTATTTTCCTCACCGGACAAAACGATGTGCTGAACCTGGGATTATGGAACAACCCCGAAGGCACAGGCGCGCAGGTTGTGGCAATTATCGCCTTCCTCGCACTGATTGGATATTTTGTGTGGGAAGCGATGAGAGCGAAAGCGGATGATTAAATGAAAATAATAGACGAAAAAACAAAAAGGCGGATGCAATATCCGTCTTTTTGTGTAAATTTGTGGTTTCGAGACTGATTCCACAACAAACTTTTAGAATGAAATAAAAAACTCAAATCAATGATATGAATGCGGAAATAAATCAGAAAATTATTTATTATCTAAAAACCTACGATCCGCTGAAGATAAGCGTATTTGGTTCTTATGCGCGTGGCGAGGAAACGGATAACAGCGATATTGATATTCTTGTCAATTTCAACAGGAACTTGTCGCTTTTCGACTTGGGAGGGATTAAATATGACTTGACGGAACTGCTTGATCGCCCAATCGACATCGTTACCGAGCGATCAATTAATAAACGCGTAAAACCTTTTATTGAAAAAGATTTGAAAACAATTTACGGATGAATGGAAAAAGATAACTTTATTTACATTGAACACATACTTGAATCGGTTCAGAAAATATTCAAATTTACGGAATCGGTACATCTATCTGATTTTGTAGAAAACGAAATGCTTCAAGATGCCGTTATCCGAAATTTTGAAATTATTGGTGAAGCCGTAAAAAGAATTTCATTTGATCTAAGGGAAGAATATCCGGATGTGCCTTGGAAAAAAATGGCAGGTATGCGGGATTTTCTCATTCACGATTACCTAGGGATAGATATCTTTGCCGTGTGGGAGACCATTCAAAAAGACCTCCTCCCATTAGAGAAGCAACTGAAAAATATTTTAAAGAAAAACCATAACAAATGAATAAAATTATCCTACTCCTAACAGTCGCGTTATTAGCCATTGCCTGCACCCAACAAAAAAACAATAAAACCACCGAAACCGATTTCACCCAATACGTAAACCCATTCATAGGAACCGCGTTCACCGGACACACTTTCCCCGGCGCAACCTATCCCCTGGGGATGATGCAGCCCGGGCCACAAACCGGAAATTATTCCTGGGCATATTGCGCCGGATACTTTTACGAAGATTCGCTCATACAAGGTTTCACGCAAAACAGGTTGAACGGAACGGGTTGCGTGGATTTGGGCGATTTGCTCGTGCAACCGTTCTCGGGCGAACGGCGCGATAACCTGGACAGCCGTTTCGACAAAGCTACCGAGAAGGCTTCGCCCGGATACTACACCGTGCACCTCGCCGATAACAACGTGGGCGTGGAAATAACCACCTCGCCGCGCGTGGCATTCCACAAATACACGTTCGGCAAAGACGAAGCGGCCAATATGCTTGTCGATTTCCAGAGCGGATTGGTGTGGCAGGATGTGCGTTACCACACGCACGTGCTCGATAATGAAGTGAATTTCGAAAACGAGTACACCATATCGGGTTTCACGCGCCGCACCGAATGGGTGGAACGTGTGTACTTTTTCGTCATCGAATTCGATAAGCCCATTATCCGCAAAGAAGAACTGCCGCAACAAAATCCGCGCGAAAACGCATCGCGATACATCTTCACATTCGATATGCAGGACGATGAGGTGCTGCAGATGAAAATAGCCATGTCATCGGCAAGCGTAGAAGGCGCCAAAGCCAACATGGCAGCCGAAGTAAACGGCTGGGATTTCAACTCGGTGTATCAAAACACCCAAAAAGCGTGGAACAATTACCTTTCACGCGTTCAAATTGAAGGAAGCGAAGATGATAAATTCAACTTCTACACATCGATGTATCATTTGTACATCCAGCCCAACAACATTGCCGATGTGGATGGAAAATATATTGATGATTCATCAT
>JAUNRY010000066.1:0-7644 GCA_030539475.1 Bacteroidia bacterium
CATTGCATACGGGGTTATTATTGTTTAGCCACTACGTGGCAAGCGGCCTTCATTCAAAACATTCCCGCTATCCTTTTAATCCCTGCCACCAGCGTGTCTACTTCCTCCTTTGTATTGTACATGGCGAACGACGCGCGAACCGTGCCTTCTATGCCAAACCGTCGCATCAGCGGCTCGGCGCAATGGTGTCCGGTGCGCACGGCAATTCCCATGGTATCGAGCAAAACGCCCATGTCGTACGGATGGACTCCGTCCACGAGGAAAGAAATTACGCTGCTTTTGTTTTTGGCGGTTCCGTAGATTTTGAGTTTGTCTATCGCGAGCAGTTGCTCTGTGGCGTACCTCAGCACTTCGTGCTCGTGCCTGACGATATTTTCAAGGCCGATATCCGATAGGTACTTCAACGCGGTTGCCAGGGCGGTGGAGCCCACATAGTCCGGCGTGCCGGCTTCGAACTTGAACGGTAAGTTAGCGAAAGTTGTTTTTTCGAACGACACGCTTGCAATCATCTCGCCTCCACCTTGGTATGGAGGAAGTTTATCGAGCCATTTTTCTTTACCGTAAAGTACGCCCATGCCCGTTGGGCCGTATATTTTGTGCGATGAGAACACGAGGAAATCGCAATCCAGCTGTTGAACATTCACAGGAACGTGCTGCACGGATTGTGCCGCGTCAATCAACACGGGAATATCGTGTCGGTGCGCAATTTCAATGATTTCCTCCAGCGGGTTTATCGTGCCTAAGACATTGGAAATATGGGTTATCGAAATAAGTTTCGTGCGGGAAGAAAGCATTCTCTCAAGTTCTTCCAATTCAATTTCGCCTTCGTCCGTAATGGGCAAAACCCTCAGTTTAATTCCCAGAATTGATTCCTGCAGCTGCCACGGAACAATGTTGGAGTGGTGTTCCATGGCGGAAATAATTACCTCGTCGCCGGGCTTGCAAAATTCACGGCAAAACGAAGAAGAAATCAGGTTGATGGCTTCGGTGGTTCCGCGTGTAAAAACTATTTCGTTGGCGGAAGCCGCACCAATGAACTCTTGAACCGTTCGCCTCGATGCCTCGTGCTCGTCCGTAGCCGCCTGGCTCAAAAAATGCACGCCGCGATGCACGTTGGCATTCACGGAGTAATACATTTCCTGAATTTTTTCTACCACGCATCTTGGTTTCTGGGTAGTTGCGCCGTTGTCGAGATAAACAAGCGGTTTGCCGTGCACCCGGCGTGAAAGTATGGGAAAATCGGAACGTATGTTGTTGATGTTCATTGCGGGATACGGGGCGAATTGTTTTTATACGGCGATTTGGGAACCGCAGCTCCCAATTTATTTGCACACATTGCAATTTCCGCAGCGCATGAGTTCGCCCCTGAATCGTTTGTTGATCAGTTGCAGAAGCCTATCCTGAAGCGAGTCGATGCGGATGAGATCTACCACGTCTTGCGTAAAAGCCACTAGGAGCAGCATGCGGGCTTCGTCTTGAGGGATTCCGCGCGCCTGCAGGTAAAACATAGCCTCCTGATCGAGTTGTCCGGTAGTTAACCCGTGCGAGCATTTTACATCGTCGGCATGAATTTCGAGTTGCGGTTTGGAGAACATTTTAGCATCATCTGATACACAGAGGTTTTTGTTGTTCTGGTAGGCCAGCGTTTTCTGGGCGTCTTTTTCCACCAGAATTTTTCCGCAGAAAACACCGGTTGCTCTGTCATCCAAAGCGTATTTGAACAATTCGTTGCTGTGGCAGTTGGGAACGGCGTGGTCGAGAAACGCGAAATTGTCAACGTGCTGCTCTTTGTCGCAAATGGCAAGGCCGCCGATGTGCGCTTCGGCATGTTCGCCCAATAAGCGAAAACGGTAATTATTGCGCGTGAATCCGTTGTGCAGCGTAATGGTTGACACGGTAACGTTTGTATTCTCTTTTTGCTCCGAGAAAACGTTGTTGAGTTTTTTCACATTTACCGAATTTTCCTCCAGCTCGTAGAAATTGACCTGAGCATCTCGGTCGGCGATAATTTCGGTTACTTGCGACACTACGAATCCCACTTCATCCACGGCATGGTCGCAAACAAGCAATTTTACCTGAGCGTTTTTCTCCGCGATGATAAGGATGCGGCGGTTCACGTTCAAATCTACTGCGCCGCGAAGAATGTTGATCAGTTGCAGCGGTTTTTCAATCACCATGTTTTCCGGCACGTAAATCACAAAGCCGTCTTGCGCGAACATGGTGTTGTAAGCCACCACGCCGTTATCGGAATAATCGGCAATTTGGCCGTAGTGCTTGTCGAAAATATCGGGATGAGTTTCCGAAAACTCCTGCAAACTACCTACAAAAACACCCTCAGGCAGAGGCTCTTGTTGATGCCCGTTGGTATAAAACCGGTCGTTTATCAAAAAGTAAACGTTGGTGTTGAGGTTGGGCACATCGCACTTAAACGCTTCGTACGGATCAACGGGAACAGGGATGTTTCGCAGGTTCAACCCTAAATCGCCATCGAATACGCGGGCAACATTGGTATGCTTGTAATCTTCTAATTTTGAGGTGGGAAATCCTAATTTACTGAACGTTTCAAAAGCGGCGTCGCGGTGGCGGTTTAATCCTTTAGTGGAATTAGCATCGATTTCGCTCCTGTAATCGTTAAATAAATCAATATATTGTTGTTCAATCATTTAATCAGTTTTTTAAACGTTTACGAGCCAGTCATATCCTTTTTCTTCCAGTTGGTGAGCCAGTTCGGGGCCTCCGGTTCGGATGATTTTTCCGTCGTATAAAACGTGAACCACATGGGGTTCGATATAGTTGAGAAGTCGTTGATAATGAGTAATAACGATGGATGCTTTGTCGGGTTTGTGCAGCGTGTTCACTCCCTCGGCAACAATTCGCAGCGCGTCAATATCGAGCCCTGAATCGGTTTCGTCAAGAATTGCCAGTGTAGGGTCGAGCATCGCCATCTGGAAAATTTCGTTGCGTTTCTTTTCGCCTCCCGAAAAACCTTCGTTCACGGAACGGCTCACCAGCTGACTGTCTATGCCCAGCATTTCGCGCTTGTCGCGCATCAGTTTCAGAAAGTTAGACGCCGATATTTGTTCTTCGCCTTTGTATTTACGCTGTTCGTTTAAGGCGGCGCGCATGAAATTAACCATGCTCACGCCGGGAATTTCTATGGGGTACTGAAAGCTGAGGAAAACGCCTTCCTTGGCGCGATCGGCCGGGTCCATATCGAGCAGTTCTTTGCCTTTGAAAAGAATGCTACCGCGCGTTACTTCGTATTTTGGATTGCCTGCAAGAACAGAAGCCAACGTGCTTTTGCCCGATCCGTTGGGGCCCATTATGGCGTGAATTTCGCCTTCGTTAACTTCCAGATTAATACCTTTCAGTATTTCTTTATTCTCTACAATTGCATGCAGATTTTTTATTTTCAATAAATTAGCCATTATATAAAATCATTAAAAAAGCGGCGACAACGTATTGAGCCGCATGGTGGTTCTATTTCTCTTTTGAGTTTCCTTAGTGAATAACAATTTTTTTCGATAATTGTTTGATATTTTCTTGAGGGAGAGTTTTTAATTCTGTGTGCAATACATACGATGCTTTGAACGAAGCGTTATTTACCGTCTTCCATTTTCTCGGCTATTGCCCTTTCCTCTTCTTCCAGAACCTGTTGTTCGGTAATAAGGTTGTCGGCTTCTTTTATTTTTTTGAAAAGTTCCGAGGCAAAAACAAATTCGTTGAGTTTCTCGTTTTTCGCGTCCATTATCTTATCTTTCGACCCGGTCCATTCCAGCACGCCTTCGTTCAGGAAAATAATGTTGTCGCCGATGTTCATCACCGAGTTCATGTCGTGCGACACCACAATGGATGTGATCCCGAAATCGTCCGTGATATCCGAGATTAGTTCGTCTATGAGTTGCGCGGTTTTGGGATCGAGGCCGGAGTTGGGTTCGTCGCAAAACAAGTATTTTGGGTTCAGGGAGATGGCGCGGGCAATGGCCACACGTTTCATCATTCCACCCGATATTTCGGAAGGAAAAAGGTCGGCAGCGTGCAACAGGTTCACTCTTTCGAGGCAAAATTCAGCGCGTTTTTTCCGTTCGCGCATGTTCATCCGCGAGAACATATCCAAGGGAAACATCACGTTTTCGAGCACCGTTTTTGAGTCGAACAGCGCCGAACCCTGAAACAACATTCCCATATCGCGGCGCAAACGTTTCATTTCTTTGGTTTTCATATCGGTGATGTTGCGTCCGTTGTAACGTATTTCTCCCGATGTAGGCACTATCAGTCCAATCAGGCATTTCAGGAAAACAGTTTTCCCCGAACCGCTCTTGCCGATAATCATATTCACAGCCGATTTTTTGAATGAAGCTGTAATATCGTCCAAAACGACTCTGCCCTCGAATTCTTTTATTAAATTTTTTACCTGAATCATATCTTTAGATTTCAGACGTCAGATACCGGACAGCATCGGCCATTCGTCATCCGACATCTCTCCCTCCCTATCCCATTACTAATTGTGTGAAAACCAAGTCGGTTGCTAATATCAATACGTTGTTTATCACCACGGAATCGGTACTGGCCTTTCCCACTTCCAGCGAGCCGCCTTTCACACTATATCCATAATAGGCTGCCACCGAGGAGATTATAAAACCATACATCATCGATTTAATAATCGAAGTCCATACAAACTGTTCCCGAAAGAAAAACTGAATGCCGTATATGTAGGTGGAAACCGGCGGAACGCCCGTGAAAAGGCAGATAACGTATCCGCCAAACAGGCCCAGAAACATGCTCAAAACCACCAGAACAGGCATAAAAAACACAAATGCCGATACTTTAGGCATAATGAGGTAGTTGGCCGAATTTACACCCATGATTTCCAGGGCGTCTATCTGTTCGGTAACCCGCATGGTGCCAATTTCGGAAGCGATGTTTGAGCCTACCTTGCCCGATAGGATCAAACACATGATGGTGGACGAAAACTCCAACAGAATTATCTCGCGCGAAACTACTCCTATCGTAAAACGCGGCAGCAACGGAGAGGCAATGTTTATGGCAATTTGCATCACGATAACCGCCCCGATGAAGAAAGAAATAATCATCACGAGCCAAATGGAGTTAACTCCCAGTTTGTAAATCTCTTTCGAAAATTCTTTAAAAAATTCCCGAACTCTGTCCGGCAAGGTTACCACTCTTTTCATGAGCTCTACATACCGGCCGACATTTTCCAACGAACTTACTATACTCATATTGGGGAGTTGTTATTTCACACAAAGATAGACAATATTTTTATTTTGAAGATTTACCACGCAAAACAAACGGCAAATTTATTTGCATTATCTTTGTCGGATGTATGAATTTAACGACAACGAACTGGGAAAAATTGTTGTGAAACCCCACGCGCGGGCAAAAAGAATTATTGCCCGAAAAACAAACGGCCACATACAACTTACCATACCACAAGACCTTAGCTTGAA
Source organism: Bacteroidia bacterium (assembly GCA_030539475.1). GTDB lineage: Bacteria > Bacteroidota > Bacteroidia > Bacteroidales > Dysgonomonadaceae > Petrimonas. The sequence continues at coordinate 5,469 of JAUNRY010000066.1, forward strand.
GAAGATTTCGGAAGCGTTGGACGAAATGCGTCCGAAGCTGCTGAATTTCACTGCACCCGAACCTCTAAAAATAAATGAGGACACCGTTATTGAAACTTTTTCTTTTACCGCTCGCCTATCGCGCACAAACCTGATGCAAAACGTGCAAATGAAACTGAAAGACAACGAGCTGACGGTTTTTCTTCCGCTTGATTTCGATTTGAAAACCGAACATGCTCAGCACATTGTAAAAGAGATGATTAAGGCGGGATTACGCCACAAGGCCAAGCACGTTCTGCCGCGTAAAACGATGGCTTTTGCCCAAAAATTCAACTTGCAGGTAAGCAACGTGAAAATAAACAAAAGCGTCTCGCGTTGGGGAAGCTGCTCGGGCAAGAAGAACATCAACTTTTCGTTGTACCTGCTGCTGCTTCCGGAAAAATACATCGATTACGTGGTGCTGCACGAACTGGCACACACCGTGGAAATGAATCACAGCGAGAAATTTTGGAAGTTGCTGAGTGGTTTTTGCGGCGAGGACGCCAAAAAACTAAGCCAAGAAATAAAGAAAAATACGCCCGAAGTTTATTCCCTGCTGGTATCTTAGTTACAAAGAGAACACAGAGGCAGCGCGGAGAAACCTACAAATCTTTCAGCATCACGTCTTTCGAAGACTCGTAAATACACATCCGTGTTTCGAGCAGCGCATCCCAATGTTGCGCGAAATCGCCTTCCACATCAATCAGAAAATCTTCGGAACCGTCTTTATCCAGCTGCTCCATCAGATCGCTGACAGTGAGCAGGTTGATATCCATTGCGGGTTGAAAAGCCATGACCCGTTCATCGTTGGAAGTGGGTGTTGGCGAAATTAGCTGGAGCTTGAGCAACTTATCGATAATATCGTTGGTGAGCTTGATGGGGATCTTGCATTTCATCGAGAGTTGATCGGCCGTCAGCGGCGTTTCACTCGCGGCAAACCGTTTTACAATCACCGACGAAATCATGAGGGTGAAGAAATCGCGGTAGCGGCGGCTGATGTTTTTGGTTTCACGGTCGAACGAAAACTTCCGCACGTTTTGTGCCGAGAACGACAATTCGGCGCCGATAAGCACAAGGAACCACGACATTTGCGTCCACAAAAGCAACAACGGTATGGCGGCAAATGCTCCGTAAATGGCGTTGTATTTGGTAATCCACAACTGCCCTTCCAGATAAAGCATCTGGAAAACTTGAATGGCAATACCGGCCACAATTCCCCCGATAATCGCGCTCGTCCATTTTACTTTTGTGTTGGGCATGAAACGATACAATAGCGTGAGCGTGATGATCATTACCAAAAACGGCAGGATGTTCAAAAATTGCGTTACTACCGGATTGAGGATGTAACTGAATTTATCGAACGGCCCGGTGGAAGCTTGAATAAGCGCCGATAGGCTGTAGTTGAGCACGATAAAAATGGGCAACAGCAATACGAGCGCGAAATAATCGATTATCCGCCGCTGAATGGCCCTCCCTTTGGTAACGCCCCAAATGCGGTTGAAGCTGTTTTCGATATCGGTGAACAGCAGAACTATGGTGTATAACAGCAAGATAACACCAATTCCGGCAAAAACGCCGCCTTTGGCATGTTCGAGCGAATTATTGACGAAGCTTACCAGGGTTTCAATGTTAAACGATTCCGTGAGGAGCGCGTCGGCGTCTGTTGCAACCGAATCGGGAGCTGGCACGGTATCCGCGATGTTGGTTTCGTGCCCCGCCTGCAACGATTCCGGCACAGCTACAAGGGTGTCGGCGGCTACCACATCGGGGTCGGGTGCATCCGCAGCCATTTCAACATCGATAGTATTTTCAAAATAATCGAATATCTGGCTCTCCAGTATGTTTTCGAAACCAAATCCGCGCGCAATGGCGAACAAAACGGCCAACAGCGGAACCACCGAAAGGATGGTACGATAGGTTAACGATCGCGAACTGGCGCCCAGGTTCTGCTCCTGCACACCGCGAACGGTCAGCATGATTACTTTGAGAACGTTGTTGACAACATTTCGTTTGTTGGACAGGTTTTCAGGATTTAATCGCCAGATATCGTAAGTCAGAAAGTGAATCCACTCTTTTATTTTCAGGTTTATACGCGCGATCAAGCCCGGACGGTCTTCTTCTTCCTCGTGTCGGGATTTTCTTTTTTCTCGTTTCAACA
>JAUNRY010000066.1:7744-9624 GCA_030539475.1 Bacteroidia bacterium
AATAAAAAAAGCAGCAAGCCTGTAAGCCGGGTTCTGTAATCCCAACCGAAATCGGGAGTGTTTGTCATTTATCTGCGAGCCGATGTCGCCATCGCCCTTTAGCGGCCTACCCCCCGGCATCGGGCGAGCAACCCTACATTTATCCGGTATACATGGCCTTACAACCCATAAGGCGTACGGCACACCGTGTTGCCACGGCGCCCGGTGAGCTCTTACCTCACCTTTTCACCCTTACTCCGCCTAAGCGAAACGGTTATTTTCTGTTACGCTACTCTGCCCTCGCGGACAGCTTCCCGTTAGGAAATATGGCGCTCTGCGTTGCCCGGACTTTCCTCCCCAGCCTATTATGCTGGAACGACAAACCGGCCTGCTGCAACTGCAAAAGTAATACAAATTTTAGACATTAGAGAGTTAAACATTAGATTTTTAGACTGCAAACGGTTTAATATTACCGGATAACTTTCAGAAAAAGAATTGCGTTTTATGATTTTTTTACTACTTTTGAGTTTCAATAGCTAAAAAACAGAAATCGGGTGCAAGCAAAATCAGAATATAGCGTTCAGTTTGAGGAGGTATATACTTCCTACTATTCGCGCATGCAACGCTTTGCCCAGGAATATGTTATCCATGAAGAAGACGCCGAAAACATTGTGCACGACATCTTCACGGAGCTTTGGGAAAAGAAACCGGAGTTTGATTCACACATCAACCTGAACGGCTATATTTTTGTTATACTGAAAAACAAGTGTATCGATTTTCTGCGGCGAAAAACCACCGAGCACAAGGCCATAAACAAAATGCAGGAGGAATACCTCCAAACCTTGAAGCTGAAATTCGAATCATTGGAGGCGTTGGACGATAAATTACTTTCGGATCCCGATATCGACACCATCATTCAAAACGCCATAGACGGCCTGCCCGAGAGATGCCGGCAAATTTTCGTAATGAATAAAATCGAAGGCAAAAAACAAAAGCAAATCGCGCAGGAGCTCGGCATTTCCGTTAACACCGTGGAAAGTCAGGTGGCAATCGCCTACAAGAAACTAAAAGAAGCGTTAAAAGATTACATCCCGTTGGTGATGTTCTTGTTTATTTGATGATTTTTTTGTTGCTATTCTGGGCATCCTTTTGAATATCCGGACAACCCGATTAGCGATGGCGTTATTGACAGTGTATGGAGACTTCTCCCTACCGGTCTAAGTGATGAGCTTTTTTCGCCGGTGTCTTTTTCAATGAACGGTCATTTCGACCGCAGGGAGAAATCTATTGAGATATTCTTCTCTATACATACTGTCCACAACTTTTGGGGTTGAGTCTGAATACCTCAAGACAGCTTGCCACGTAGTGGCTAAACAAGAATAACCCCGTATGCAATGCGGGGAAAGAAGCCCTCCCAAACGCAGCCCCGAAGCGGGCTGAACTATTAAACCCTTGTCGGGGCTTAGGGCTGCATCACTGCCGTGCGTTCCATACACGGTTATTCACATTTACACCCTTCGGGATATTTGCCGGACAATAATAAAAAAATACAATGAATAACTGCAAAGCCTCCTTACGCCACGAAGTGGCAATTTATTTCAGCCCAATGCAGAGCGAAGCGGCGCGTTGGGTTAACAGTTACAGCTCCCGATTTCGCCCTGAAAAGGGCAGCTTAACAGTTTAAGTTGGGCTTTCAGCCCGTCATTTGATAGTTCATCTTTTACCCAACGCGTTGCGTTGGGCTGAATTAAGTCGGGCTTTCAGCCCGTTTAGGAATAATTGCGGATAATCATAAAAAATAAAAACAATAAAAAGCTGTGATTTTCAACTTTGTGGCAAAAAACAACCTACCGGAAAAGATTCATTAATTTTTTTTGATTTCTTTTAGCGGATTTTCATCG
>JAUNRY010000067.1 GCA_030539475.1 Bacteroidia bacterium
TGAGAACGGGCGGTAATTCACGCGGTTGCCCCGCACCGGATCCACCGGTTGTGGAAATAACACCTTTAAGGTGTAATGCTGCCATGGAGTTTTTTGTCGTATTATTTATGTTATACAACATAATCAATATAATTTAAGAAAAAATATTTGGAAAACCACTTGTTTAAGTGGTATCTTGTTTGCATTAATTCTAAAATATGAAAATATGAAGACTCATTATCTGTTTCTAATTCTGATGCTTCCCTTCTTATTTTCTTGTGAAGGAGATAAAATTGATTTCTCAATCATTAACAGAAGCATCAACGTGAATGCGCGCATTGAAGGAATTAAAACACGCGCATCGAATGATACCTGGGATGCCGGGGATGCAATTGGGATTTATATGATTTCGGCAGGCCAGCCGCTTTCGGCAGAATCTGTTTTGGCAAAAAATGCAAAATATACCACCGAAGGCGGGGGAGCATTTAATCCGGCTACCGTTGCTCACGATGTGAAGTTTCCCATAGATGGAACCCCGGTAGATTTTGTGGCGTATTATCCGCATGGCACTGTTAATGCCGCTTTTGAATACCCGATAAATGTATCCGACCAGAGCAATCAGGCGGCCGTTGATTTATTGTACTCAAACGATGCTGTTGGGCTGAACAAAGAATCGCCTTTTGTGAATCTTTCTTTTTCTCATCAACTGTCGAAAATAATTGTCAACCTAAAAACGATAGACGAATCGGCGTTGATCGATCCGTCCGTTACCATAAAAAATTCCTACACACGGGGAGTTTTCTCTTTGTCCGACCAAACGCAAAAAGTAACAACCAACTCCCGAGCGGACATTCAAATGAAAATGAGCAGCGACGGCGTCCGCGCCGAAGCCATAGTGATACCCACCGAAAATCTGGCGGACATAACATTCGAGATCAAGAACGGCCTGTATGGTTACGTGTATAATTTAAGCAGCGCAGAGAATATCACGCAATTCGAACCCGGATACAGGTACACCTTCACCATAACACTCGACACCAGGGAACCGTTGAGCGCCACGGCCGCTATTTCTCCCTGGCTGGAAGGGCCCGGCGAGGAGGCCGAAATTGAAAAAGCCTTTGAAATTTATATTCCCGTGGGAGCCGGCACGCAGGAAGATCCGTACACAATGGAAGATGCGCAAAATATATTGCCCGAGAACAATGTTTGGGTGAAAGGCTATATTGTTGGATATTATGGCGGAACAGCATTAGGCTCTTTCTCAAATGACGTGAGCGAAGAAAACAACGAAAACATAAAAGATACGGCGCTGGCATTGGCTGCTTCACCCGACGAAACAACCGGAGCAAACACATTTCCGATACAACTTCCAACCACAAATAACGTGCGAGAAAATTTAAATTTGAAAACAAATCCGCTTAATTTGGGCAAAGAAGTGAAAGTGAGAGGAAACGTGGGAACCTATTACGGTGCGGCGGGTATGCCGAGCGTTGCCGGCTTCGAATTTATTTCACCGACACCCTAAACAAAAATACTTGCAAGGCTGTTTTAGGCAATAAAAAAGGAGTATGGGCAAAACAGCTTGCAAAAAAGACGATTTTAAGGACGCGAAAAATCCCAAATACGAGTGTAAAAAATGCGGCGCTAAAGTTGAAAAAGAAAAGCAGGTATGTAAGCCCAAAAAGATAAAATAGTAACAAAAAGCAGGAACTTAGGTTTCTGCTTTTTTCGTGATTTTTCGTCGATTGAAATACACGATATGTCGATTTTGAATTTTAAAAAAAACTAAAAAGAATAGTCCTTTTCTGTTTTGTAACTTATAATAGCTAATTTTGAACAAATTTGCGCGAAATAATGAACAAGAACACCAAAATTGTAGTATTTACAGCCATTGGATTGCTGATTTTGGGAATGGCTTTTCTCCCGAAAATTAAAATGCTGTTTGCCTCCGGCGATGAACAATTGCAAAGCCAAAGTGCGCCCGGTAACGGAGGAGGGGGAAGCCGTCAGCAATTAAGCGTAACGGCTACCGTTTTGGAGCCTCAACTGTTGCGCAGCGATTTGTATATCGCCCGCGGTATTTTGCTGCCCGAAGAAGAGGTGGATCTCACTTTTGAAACATCGGGCAAAATAACGGACATTCATTTTCGCGAAGGTTCTTTCGTAAACCAAGGCGCACTGATTGCCAAGGTAAACGACGCGCCGCTACAGGCCGAACTAAGAAAACTGGAAACACAGCTTCCGCTGGCCGAAGACCGGGTGTTCAGGCAGGGTACGCTGTTGGAAAAAGATGCCATCAGCCAGGAAACTTACCAAACAGTAACCACCGAGCTGGAAAAACTGAAAGCCGATATAGACCTGATAAAATCCAGAATAGCGCAAACCGAGTTGCGAGCCCCGTTTAGCGGAGTTATAGGCTTGCGGCAGGTGAGCGTGGGAGCATACGCTTCGCCGGCGGTGGTGGTTTCGAAACTCACCAAAATATCGCCGTTGAAACTGGAGTTCTCCATGAACGAAAACCAAGTAGGCGAGATACCGCCCGGCTCGGAAATATTTTTTACTGTTGCCAACGATTTAACTACTTACAATGCCGTGGTTTACGCGGTGGAGTCGCAAGTAGATCCCAGAACGCTCACGCTGAAAGCCCGCGCGCGTTACGCAAATCCCGGCGGAAAGCTAAAACCCGGTATCTCGGCAAACATACAAACATTGATTAGCGAAACGCCCAACGCAATCATGATTCCAAGCATTTCGAGCATTTCGGAAATGGGGCGCGACATCGCTTTTGTTTACAAAAACGGCGTTGCCAAAGAGGTGGAGATCGACAAAGGATACCGCACCTCGTCGGCAGTGCAAATTTTGTCGGGCCTTTCTGCCGGAGACACGCTGTTGGTTACCGGCGTAATGCAGCTGAGAGAGGGCTTGCCGGTGAATATCTCCGAAATCATCCCAAATACAATCGAATAACAGACGATGAATTTATCTGAATTAAGCATAAAACGTCCGGTGCTGGCAACTGTATTGGTGCTCATTATCATCATTTTTGGGGTAATTGGCTACACCAGCCTTGCCGTGCGCGAATATCCCAACGTAGATAATCCCATCATCACGGTTTCGGTAGGATATCCGGGCGCCAATGCCGAAGTTATCGAAAACCAGATAACCGAACCGCTGGAACAGAACATCAACGGCATCCCCGGCATTCGTTCGCTCATGAGCCAGAGCAGCCAGGGCAGTTCGCGCATCACTGTCGAGTTTGAGTTGAGTGTAGATATGGAAACTGCCGCCAACGATGTTCGCGACAAAGTATCGCGTGCTCAACGCTATTTGCCGCGCGATGCCGATCCGCCCACCGTTTCAAAAGCCGACGCCGATTCAGAACCGATAATGCAGGTAACGGTAGAAAGCCCCACGCGTTCGTTGCTGCAACTCTCCGAAATTGCCGATTTGACGGTAAAGGAACGATTGCAAACCATCTCCAACGTGAGCGCGGTAGATATTTGGGGCGAAAACAGATACTCCATGCGTTTGTGGCTGGATCCCGTGCGCATGGCTGCATTCAATATTACGCCCATGGACGTGAAAAGCGCGTTGGACAGAGAAAACGTGGAACTTCCCGCAGGCAGTATCGAGGGCGACCACCTGGAGCAATCTATCCGCACCATGGGGTTGATGCAAACTCCCGAAGAGTTCAACAACATGGTCATCATAGAAGATAATTACCGCATTGTGCGCTTCGGCGATGTGGGAACCGCTGAGCTGGATACCGAAAACCGGAAAAATATACTTCGCCGGAACGGTTTGCCGATGGTAAGTTGCGTTATTATTCCGCAACCCGGCGCCAACCAGATAGAAATTGCCAACGAAGCGGCGCTCCGTATTGAACAAATGCGCAAAGATTTGCCCGAAGATGTAACGCTCGATATCGCTTTTGACAACACCCGATTTATCCGCTCCTCCATCATCGAGGTGCGCGACACCGTTTTCATCGCCTTCATTCTGGTGGTAGCGGTTATCTTTTTGTTTCTCCGAAACTGGCGTGTAACGCTCATTCCCACGTTGGTAATTCCCATTTCGCTCATCGGAACATTTTTTATTATGTACCTGGCGGGATTTTCCATCAACGTGCTGTCGATGTTGGCCGTGGTGCTGTCCGTTGGTTTGGTGGTTGACGATGCCATTGTGGTGGTAGAGAACATTTTTCTGAAAGTGGAACAAGGCATGTCGCCCAAAGAAGCCGCCACAGCCGGCGCGAAAGAGATATTTTTTGCCGTAGTTTCCACAACCATTACGCTGGTTGCCATCTTTTTCCCGATTATTTTTCTGGAAGGAATGACGGGACGTTTGTTTCGCGAATTTAGCATCGTGATATCGGGGGCGGTTGTCATTTCGTCGTTTGTGGCATTGTCGTTTGTGCCGATGCTCTCGTCCAAATTGCTGAAAAAGCAGAAAAAACAGAATCGACTTTACGAAAAAACCGAACGCTTTTTCGCGGCGATGAATAATTTTTACGACCGCTCTTTGAAAGGTTTCTTGCGCCGAAGGTGGCTCATTTATCCTGTTATCGGGTTGGCGCTGGTGCTGATTGCCGTGCTTTGGCAAACCATTCCGGCCGAAATGGCGCCCATGGAAGACCGTTCGCAAATCACCATCAGAACATCGGCACCGCAAGGCGCAACCTTTGAGTTTACCCGCGATTACACCGAAAATATTTCGCGCATTGCCGATTCGGTGGCCTACGAACGCGAATCGAACGTAACCATGGTGCGCGGAGGATTTGGCATGACTCGTCTCATTTTACCCGATATGCGCATCCGCGAACGCAGCCAGATGCAAGTTGCCGACGCTTTGTCGCAAGCCGTGCGAAACCAAACGGCGGCGCGTGCCTTTGTGCACCAACAATCTACTTTTGGCGGCCGACGCGGCGGTATGCCCATTCAATATGTGCTGCAAGCTCCCAATATCGAAAAACTGGAAGAGTATATTCCGCTGTTTATGAACCAGATGGATCAAAGTCCTTATTTCCAGATGTCGGATGTGAACCTGAAATTTACCAAACCCGAAACCCGAATTGTTATCGATCGCGACAAAGCTGCCCTCCTGGGCGTGAGCACGCGCGATATTGGTCAAACCCTGCAATATGCCTTGAGCGGGCAGCGCATGGGCTATTTTTATATGAACGGCAAGCAGTATCAGGTGTTGGGCGAGATAAACCGCCAGCAACGCAATACGCCGCTCGATTTGAAAACCATTTACCTGAAAAACGCGTCGGGGCAAATGATACAGATGGACAACCTGGTTAAACTGGAAGAAACCGTGGCGCCGCCGCAACTCTATCGTTACAACCGATTTAACTCTGCTACTATTTCTGCCGGATTGGCACCGGGATATTCGTTGGGCGAAGGGTTGGAAGAGATGGACAGAATTGCGGCAGAGGTACTGGACGATACCTTCCGCACGGCATTGGAAGGCGAATCGAGAAACTTCCGCGAAAGCTCCTCCAGCTTGTTGTTTGCGTTCGGTTTGGCAATTTTGCTCATCTTTTTGGTATTGGCAGCCCAATTCGAAAGTTTTAAAGACCCGTTTGTGATTATGCTTACCGTGCCTTTGGCTGTGTTTGGCGCGCTGCTTTTTATGTGGATTTTTGGCGTTACAATGAATATATACAGCCAAATCGGAATTATCATGCTCATTGGGTTGGTGGCCAAAAACGGAATTCTCATCGTGGAGTTTGCCAACCAACGGCAGGCTTCGGGCATGAATAAGTTTGAAGCCGTTATCGGTTCTGCCGTGCAGCGGTTGCGCCCGATTTTAATGACCAGTATTTCCACTATTTTAGGGCTCTTGCCGCTGGCCATTGCAACCGGTGAAGGAGCCAACGGGCGCATAGCCATGGGAATTGCAGTGGTTGGCGGAATGCTCATTTCCACGTTGTTGACGTTGTTTGTTGTGCCTACCATGTACATGTATTTATCCACCAACAGAAAATCGAAAACCGAAAATAAAGAATGATGGATTCAATCTCAATTCGATCTGAAAATATAACAACATGCTTAATTTAAAGAGATGCGCTCCGGCGGTTATCGCGCTTTTATTTCCGTTTTTATTGAATGCTCAGGCAGTTATCAACTTGCAGGAGATTATACGCGAGGGATTGGAAAACAATTACGATCTGAAAATCAGCAGAAACGAGCAGCAAATTTCCGATAACAACGTAACCTTGGGCAACGCCGGATTTCTTCCCTCTGTGGGATTAACTTCGGGATACAACGTTCGTCAAAACAATACCGACCAGTTTCCCGACGATGGCAGCGAAACTGTCGCAACACGAAATTCCGTTACCCAAACGCTTGATGCCGGGGTAAATCTTAACTGGACAATTTTCGAGGGATTTAGGGTGCAAACAAACTACCAACGCCTGCAGGAGTTGCAAACGGTGGGCGAACTGAATACCCGGCTGGCGGTGGAAAACTATATTGCCGATATTTCCGCCGAATATTACAATTATGTGCAGCAAACGTTGCGTATGCAGAACTTGCAGCAAGCCGTGAACCTTTCGCGCGAGCGGTTGCGCATTGTGGAAGCCCGTTATCAGATAGGTTCGCTTTCGAGGCTCGATTTGCAGCAGGCGCGGGTGGATTTTAACGCGGACAGCTCGCAGTTGATTCAGCAGTATGAAATTCTGCACACATCGCGAATCAGGCTGAACGAAATGATGGGCGCGGATGATGTTGAACAACAGTTTGTTGCGGCCGATACTACTATCCAGTTCAACCGGATGTTGTCGAAACCGGAGCTTCACGATAATATGATGAACGTGAATACCGTGTTGCTCCTCACGGAAAAAAACAAGACGCTGAGCGAACTCGACCTGAAAACGCTGCAAAGCCAGAATTATCCTTATCTGCGGCTGAACGGTGGGTACGGATTTACGCATTACGGTTACAACAAGGGCGCGTTTGACCGGCAACGCAATTGGGGCCCGAATGTGGGAGTAACAATCGGGTACACCATTTTCGACGGCTTTAACCGGAGCCGCGAACAGAAAAACGCCCGTATCAGAATAGAGAATCAGGAATTGCAGGTTGAACGGCAAAAGCTATTACTGCAAAGCGATTTTGCCAATATGTGGCTGGCCTATCAAAACAATATTCACTTAACCAATCTCGAAAAGGAAAGCCTCGAAAACGCCCAGATAAATTACGAAATTGCCATGGACAGGTACAAGCTGGGCGATCTGTCTGGAATTTTGTTGCGCGAAGCGCAGAACAGCCTTCTCGAAGCCGAACAACGGCTAGTTTCTGCTGAGTACCGCACGAAATTGTATGAAATTTCATTGAAACAAATCAGCGGAATGATTGGAGAGTATTTGGAGAGGAGTTTGTAATTGGCAATTGCCAAATTTACTCTACGCCCTTTGCCCACCGCTCTGCTCCGAACGCCTCGTGCATCGCTTTAGCCGCTTTTCGGCCATCGCCCATGGCGAGAATAACGGTTGCTCCTCCGCGAACGATATCGCCTCCGGCGAAAATGGTTTCGTCGGCGGTTTGCATGGTGTCGGCATTCACAACCACTGTTCCCCACGATGTAATTTCCAATCCTGTAAAGGTGGATGGGATTAGTGGATTGGGCGATACGCCCACGCTCACAATAACTTCATCCACATCCACCCAAACTGTGTCGCCCTCAATTGCCACCGGTTTTCTTCTTCCGGAGGAATCGGGTTCGGCCAGTTTCATTCGTTGCAGCAACATGCGCTGAACGCGTCCGCGATCGTCGCCTTCGTAGCGAAGCGGATTGTGGAGCGTGTAGAAATCAATGCCTTCTTCTTTGGCATGTTTCACCTCTTCCACGCGTGCGGGCATTTCTTCTTCGGAACGGCGGTAAACAATCATGGCTTTTTCGGCGCCCAGCCGGCGGGCGGTTCTCACGGCATCCATGGCCGTGTTTCCTCCGCCGATAACCGCCACGCGTTTTCCCATTTGCACGGGTGTGTCGCTTTCGGGGTCGGCGGCCTGCATCAGGTTTACACGTGTGAGGTATTCGTTGCACGACATTACACCGTTGAGGTTTTCGCCCGGAATGTTCATGAAATTCGGCAATCCGGCTCCGCTGCCAATGAAAATGCCTTTGTAGCCTTCGGCTTTCAGATCTTCCTGCGAAATGGTTTTGCCGATAATGGTGTTGGTGATAAATTTCACGCCCATTTGTTTCAGAACGTCTATTTCCTCATCCACAATATCGTTGGGTAGGCGAAATTCGGGAATCCCGTAGCGGAGAACGCCGCCCAGCTCGTGCAAGGCTTCAAAAACCGTAACGTCGTAACCCAGCTTAATCATATCGCCGGCGAAAGCCAGGCCGGCCGGCCCGGATCCTACGGCGGCAATCTTGATTCCGTTTGCGGGAGCAATTTCGGGAATGGAGATAGAGCCGCTCTCGCGCTCGAAATCGGCCGCGAACCGCTCTAAATGCCCGATGGCTACGGGGTCTTTTTTGAGTTTCAGCGTGTAGAAACACTGGCTTTCGCACTGGCGTTCCTGCGGACAAACTCTCCCGCAAACGGCAGGCAAGGCGCTGGTTTCTTTCAGGGCTTTTGCCGCTTCCTGAATTTCTCCGCGTTCGATATTCTTGATGAATTTTGGGATATTTATTTCCACCGGACAGCCTGTAATGCAAGTAGGATTCACGCAATCCAGGCAACGTTGCGCTTCTGAGCGCGCTTGTTCGGGTGTAAGTCCCAGATTCACTTCGTCGTATGTGCGGCTTCTTATCTCCGCATCCACTTCCGGCATTTTTACCCGCGGGATGTCGGTTCTTTCTTTGTTTTTTATCGTTTTGCGTAGTTCTTCGCGCCATGGTTTTGCGCGTTCTTCTTGTAAATATTGGGGTGTTGACATTTATCTCTTGTCTAAAATCGTAAATCTAAAATCTAAAATCGTAAATTAATTGTATGCTCTTAACCGCATCAACATTTCATCGAAATTCACCTGATGAGCGTCAAACTCCGGCCCGTCAACACACACAAATTTGGTTTGTCCGCCCACGGTAACGCGGCAGGCTCCGCACATTCCGGTTCCGTCTACCATAATGGTGTTGAGCGATGCTACGGTGGGCACGTTGTATTTTTTTGTCAATTCCGAAACGAATTTCATCATGATGGCCGGGCCGATGGTTACGCACAAATCCACCTGTTCGCGCTGAATCACTTGCTCTACTCCGGCCGTTATCAATCCTTTTTGTCCGTATGAGCCGTCATCGGTCATGATTATCACTTCATCCGAAAATTTCCGAACCTCGTCTTCCAATATCACTAAATCTTTGTTTCGGGCGGCGAGAACGGTTATCACTTTGTTGCCCGCGTTTTTCATCGCTTCAATTATGGGAAGCATGGGTGCCACGCCCACGCCGCCGCCGGCACACAGTACCGTGCCGAATTTTTCGATGTGCGTAGCTTTTCCGAGGGGGCCGACCAAATCGGTGATGTACTCGCCAGCTTCGAGCTGACAAACTTTTTCCGATGATTTTCCCACGCGTTGGATAACGAGCGTGATGGTTCCTTTCACCGGATCGGAGGTTGC